>CALDIE010000088.1 GCA_937901625.1 uncultured Lachnospiraceae bacterium | reverse complement strand
TGCAAATGGCGACTCGAAAGAAATATCGGAGTTACAGTTTACATATGATGATCCGGTAAATAATCCTTCTGAAAATGAGATGTCAGAAAACAGTAGTTTAGAAAACAGTAGTTCAGAAAATAGTAGTTCAGAAAATAGTAGGTCAGAAAACAGTAGTTTAGAAAACAGTAGTCCGGAAAATACTGATTCGGAAAATACCGGTTTGGGAAATGCTGTCTCGGAAAGCAATGTTTCGGAGACTGCTGCTTTAGAGAACGGTATTTCGTATACTCCGAGTGAAGTGACCTCGTTTTCATGGGAAGAATACCAAAGCGGTATTACCTATACCTACGATGATTATTCTGTAACGGTATGCATTCCCGATCATTGGCAGGATGCCGTACAGGTCTACAACCTTCGTCTGTATATCACAAATACCTCACAGGAAACCATTCATAACTGGGGATTTATCACAGAGACGGCCGATACGATCGGTGGTCTCTATAATGCTGTGGAAATCGGGGAAGAAAAGGATGGAATCCACGTCTTAAAGAACGCTGCTTATAACCAGGATCTTCATGCCAGAGAGACCATCGAGGTAGGATATCTTGCCTGTTACACGGGGCAAATCCCGAATGTTCCAAAAGACTTTGCACTCGCATCCGTTGAGACGGTGACTGGGAACAGTGACTATCTGGTAGAGTTACTGGTGGCCGAAGAATGGGAAGAAGGCGGCTTAGCGCAGATCATCATCACAAACACTTCGAATCGTGTACTGGAAGACTGGATGATGGAGTTTGACAGTAACCTCTTTGTAACGGAAATCTGGGGAGGCGTAGTCGAATCTCATGAGGGAAAACAGTATTTCATTCGAAATGCAGACTATGCACAAAACATTCCCATAGGGGAGAGTTGGTGTGTGGGTTTGTTGTTTGCCGGGGCGAGGGATGAGTTGGAAAACCTTGTTTTCCGGGAAATCCTGGTCGGAGCCGGAACTTCCAATCCGACAACTGCACCGGGAATGGTAGATCATACTGCAGGTATACGGATAATGGATACCTCGGCAGGTCCTTACACCAAGGATATCGGGGCAGTGTATTATAAAGAATTGATATCGCCGGATGATATCGTATTGAATTTCGAAGGACTGACAATCTATAAGAATCAGATCCTGTTGTCAGCACGGGAAGGAACTGACTTTGCGGCTGTACAGAACCTTGTCCATGGCGTTGGCGCTGAAATCGTTGGATATATCGAATTGACGGATGATTATCAGGTGGAGATGGACGCGGAGACAGATGCACAGACCTTGGAAGCAGTGCGGGTATTGTTGGATAGTTCCGACATCATCGAGATGGCGGCATATAATTACGTGGCGGAGACGGAGGAGTGCGTCCATACGAATGATGAGGAATGGAAGAATGACTGGGATGAATCATATCCACAGGGTAATGACTGGGCTGTGGAAGCGATCAACTTAGGTACTGCATTGCAGTTGGCAGGGGTGGTCGATGAAAGCGGAGTGATGACAGAAGAAACATTAGGTGTTTTAACTGAAGTAAAAGTTGGATCGATCGATAGTGGATATTTTGATATGCACGAGGATCTATCCGATACAAGGGGCTATGTATGGAATAATTACCCGGAAACTGTAAGCAATAATGATTATCACGGATCGGAAGTGATGGGAATCATAGCGGCAACGTGTGGAAATGGAAAAGGAATAACAGGAATCTCACCCAACAGCCGATGGTATGGATTTTCTCTTTGGGGAAATTCAGAACCTGCTGTTCATCTTTACAGTGAAACATTTAGGATAAAGTGCGGACTTGCGTTGTTGATTGGAAATGATGTGAAAGTGATCAACTACAGCATGGGATATACAGACATATGTTTTGCGGCCGGAATGACTGTGAGTCCCAACAGGGCCTATACTTTTCTGGAACGTGAAACAGCGGTTATAGATGCATTTCTTTTAAAACTGATAAACAAAGGATATGATTTTTTGATTGTCACCGCTGCGGGTAATGAGAATAATCATACATATTATTATTCCGATAATAAAGCATTATATTGTACTACCGGATACATCAGGGCGGAGGATTATTTGGACAATTACAAGTCTAATCGTCGGTGGAAACTGAGAGCTGTTTCATCCAATGGAGATATTTATAATAAGACTATCATTTTGGAAAAAAATGAAAGCGGTTCATATGTTGACACAGGAGAGTTGAACGATGTGGTCGTATACGGAACAGCACAATCTTCCTGTCCGGAGCAAAATATACTCATTTCTCAAGTGGACGCCAGATACAGTAATGCTTTTTGCTTTAGTACAGTAAAGGAAATTCGGGATCGAGTGATCGTAGTAGGAGCCGTCCAAAATGAAAGCACTACATCATCAAAGTGGTTTACGGAGGCAGATTTCAGTAACAGAGGTGCGGAAATATACGCACCGGGGGTAAATGTTCATGTATGTTCATTGAATAAAAACACATTATCATCTGATTATGCTGATAAACCCGGTACATCTTTTGCTTCCCCTCATGTGGCAGGAGTAGCAGGTTTGCTTTGGTCCATTGAGCCAAGCCTTACAGCAGAAGAAGTAAAATATATTATCTGTAAATTTACAACGAGTTATGGGACGGTTGCCATGTTGAATGCAGAAAACTGCGTTCAAAGGCTGCTATTGATGAGAAAAAACTCCGCATTGACCATAAATGAGGAGCATCTGGCGGAAAAATGTTTTGTGATGGGATATGTAAAGGATTCAGTGGGAAATGTGATTCCGGGCGCTACGGTTGTAGCCTATTATCAGGGAGAAGACAGTATTTTGGATGAGGAGGATACCGGTACAGTCTCGGATATTTCGGGGACAGCCGTAGATGGCAGTTATGTCTTGGGCTTGGGAACCGGATACTATCGTCTCGAGTTTCAAGCGAATGGGTATGTAGGGATAGAAGAGACGGTCTATTTGGAAAAAAGAGATGTCTCACAGGAGGATTACCGATTAGATGTTTATGTGGTTAATGCAACGTTGTATCCGGAAACAGGCATACCGCTTCTTGATCTGAGAGTATTGGATGCAAATACGCGGGAAGCGATTGCCGGCGCAGAAGTGGAAATTCGTTATGGTATGGAACGGATTAGCGGAGAGGTTGTGCAGACCGGTCATACAGATTTTAATGGGAGGTTAATGATAGAGCTTTTGTCCGGAACATATACTGCAGAGGTATACGCCGACGGATATTTCACCGGGTATTTTATTGTTCGACCGGAAACCTATCCGGAACAGACAGATGTATATTTGACACCAATAGATGGAAATAATTGTAGTGTAACTTTTGAGTTTACTTACGCCGATATATTTATTTTTTCAGGTACGGATATAGAAATCCGAGGGTATACCTATGCGAGAGATTTTGGGTTCGGAGCTCAGGTACGTACGCCGGATGCGGTAAGTCAGATGATATATTATGATAACGCTGAATCTGATTGGAAGGTGGTTTGCACTTGTAATTTACCTGCCGGGAAGTACTATGTTTTGGCAGACTGGAGTTTGGAATATGGAACGGTATACCGCTTTGATATCGGAGAGGATGATATAGGGCAATCAAAAATAATAAGAGTTGAAATGGAAAAATATGAAAAAATCGGAGATATACAAGTCCGTTTTCAGATCGAATCCGTATCGGAAGGATATTTGAATGATGCTGTAATACGATTGTATCAGGGTTGGAATCAGGTTGACGGCAATGTTGTTTTGGAACATTCGGGAGTGATCGATGCCGGAAATTATGCGTGGGGAAGACAGTTTTTTGAGGTTCCTGCCGGATGTTATACAGCGGAAGTAACCGCTGACGGGTATCTGACAACATATACCAATATTATCATAGTACCTCAGGTAGAACGGTACTACATGGTTAAAATGAGCAGAGAGTAAAGGGGGATGAGGCGTGAAACTGACAAATAAATCCCGTATGATCCTTTCTGTCATCATCGTAGTATCGTTGTTTTTAATAGTCAATCATCTGGAGGCAGAAAAAAAGGATGGAATAAACATAGAGATAAAAGACTATGTGTGGCCGGAATTTACGGAAGAAGAGATATTGAACTTAACGGAAGAGGAGATATTGTACTATGGAGAATTGATCAAACAGGGACGATTGGTGAGCGTGGAGGCACCGAATTATTTGATCGAGGAGTTTGGACTGGATACATATCAGGTCGGTGGAGAAACACGGAGGTATTTTGATGTTGGTCGAGTTGCAAGAAAATCTGCGGATACTTTGGACGAAGCATATGAGATAGTAAGAGAAGAGTTCTATAATAGTAAATACACTGACTTAGAAGGCTATTTGGCCGGGGATAATGTGAGTGGATATTACGATGATATTCGAGTGATAGGTGAAAATGATGATTTATGGATATTTAAGATAGAACAGTACTGGGGAGGTAAATACGATACAAGGTTAACAACAATTGTGTATAAAAAAGATTACTATGAACAAGAGAATCATGTGGCAAACTTCGAGTTATCGAATGAAAGTGTGCGACACTTTTTCTTAAGCAGAACAAGCAGACTGTCAGGAGAAAGTTATTGTATAGGGGAGTATGTCAACTATATTGATGGGGATGAAAGCAGATTTTACTATGCAAAATATTATTTGAACATAACAGGATTTGATATGATAACAGATTATTATAGTGTTAGGTTGATATGTGAGTATAGCTGGATAACACTAGATGGACATGTGGAAATCAGACCGTCCGGATACGGTGGGACGATAAAAGAAGTGATATTTCCAAGGTATCGATAAATGTAATTTTTATTGAAAGGCAGTTTTATTCCTGTCTATCCATTTAGAATTCATCTATTTCATCTTTATTGCTTAATGTTTTTATGTTGATACATTCACTTATCATACGACGGAAGAAGCTTTCGCAGTAGGCGTTGTCATACGGATAGTTCTTCTTGGAGAAGGATTGGACAGCAGGACATTTCCAACATCTGACAGAAAAGGAAAGCAGCATACTCAGGATACTGCTCCGAATTATCACGAATTCCGGACAATGCAGACCGCGGAATGGAATACGGAACCGTTTACAGGATGGATGTAGGCAGAGAGGATGTAGGAAATTCCAAAAGTGTTACGATCATAATGGAAAAATACAGTGAGATTGGGGATGTGGAGATCCGATTTCAGATCGATTCGGTTTCCGAGGGGTACTTAAACGATGCGATCATACGATTATACCGGGGATGGAATCAAACGGATGGAGATGTTTACATAGAACATTCAGGCGTGATCAATGCCGGCGGTTATGCGTGGGGAAGACAGTTTTTTTCGGTTCCGGCAGGTTGTTATACAGCGGAAATAGCCTCAGATGGATATCATGCAGGGTATATAAACATCATCGTAGTTCCGGCGGTTGAACGGTACTATAGGGTGACCTTAAGTGGAGAGTAGGCGGTAGAAAACGTTGGATAGTGTCAAGTGACCTATGAAAAAATGTGCTGAAGAAAAAAGGATCAAACGAACCTTGGAAGGAGAGGGAAGATGAAGAAAATCCTGAGAATCGTTTGTATGGTTATGTTACTACTATGTGGCTGTTCATTTATGAAAGGATCGGAGGTGGAAGTACAACCGGAGCAGACTGCTGCGCCGGCGGCGACACTCGCACCGGAGGATTATGTTATACCCGACTTTACGGAGGAAGAGATCTTACATATGACAGATGAGGAGATCCTTGCATACGGAGAATTGATCAAACAGCATCGCCTGGTGAGTGTGGAGATGCCGAATTATTTGATCGAAGAGTTTGGGCTGGATACGTATCAGGTAGGAGAAGAAACACGGCATTATAGGGATATTGGTAGCCCTGCCAGAAAATCTGCAGACAATTATGAAGAAGCATGCATGATTGTTCGAAATGAATTAAAAAACCGTGATGATTATACGGATTTAAATGATTATTTGAGCAGGGATAACGTTCGAGGTTTATATTATGATGACATGCGTTTGCTTGGTGAAAATAAAGAATTATGGATATTTTCCCTCGAAGAATATGAAAATCAAGCCTATACCGGAAGAGTAACAGAAATTGTATATAAAAGTTCCTATTACGATGAAGAAAATCATATGACCTACTTCGAGTTATCGGAAGAAAGCGTGCGACACTTTTTCTTAAGCAGAGCAAGAAGGTTGCCGGGAAATGAATACTGCATAGGAGAGTATGTCAATTACAATGAAGAGGACGGAGGATATTATTATAATCAGTATTATTTTGCAATAGGTAGTTTTGAAACGGAGATAGAATACTATGATATCACTTTAAGATGTAGAAAAAGTAGAATAATGGCGGAAGGTCTTGTTGAACGCTGGTATGAAGAGGAGGATATACGATGTGTATACTTTCCGGGGGGAAGAGGGTAAGATTTTAAAATACTATAACGCAACCTTAAGCAGAGAGTAAGCTGAAGAAAACCTTGGAAGGAGAGAAGGAAGATGAAGAGGATTCTGAGAATTGTTGGTCTGGTTGTGTTACTGCTATGTGGCTGTTCATTTATGAAAGGATCGGAGGTAGAAGTACAGCCGGAGCAAACTGCTGCGCCGGTGGCAACACTCGCACCGGAGGACTATGTTGTGCCTGACTTTACAGAGGAAGAGAAAGAGGGGAAGTGGGGAATGTTGTCGTTAATATCCATATTTTTTTATTTTGTGAGAAACTTGAGAAATCATGAAGTTGTGATATACTATGTTGTTGGGGTTAAAAGGTCTAAGGCTTTGTGGAGGTATGGAAGGTGAAGGAAAAGCTTGAAGGAGTCCGGTTAAATACCATTATTTTCGCGCTGCTCTGTATCATCTTTGGGCTGGCGATGGTCATTTTTAAAGAAATCACGCCGGAAACCGTCGGAGGTATGATCTCCGCGGCATTGGTCGTGATCGGTCTGGTATGGATCCTGCAATACATCAGGAAGGATCTGATGAGTGATTTTTACCGGAGAGATCTGGTAAACGGTCTGTTTTTTGTAGTACTTGGGATCGTTGTGATCGTGAAACTGGAACAGGTACTTGACCTTGTGCCTGTGATCCTTGGCATGATCATTCTGTTTTGCGGGATGGTCAAGTTACAGTATTCCATTGATCTTGCCAGATTAAAGTACACCAGATGGGGTCTGGTTCTTGCCTTCGCAGTGATCAATATCCTCTATGGGATCATTATGATCGTGGAACCGAAATTCATTTCCGATGTGATCTATCTTCTTTTGGGGATTGGATTGATCATCAGCGGAGTGACGGATGTGGTTACCATCTTCGTGGTGGAGCACAGGATCAAAAATATAAAGAAAGATCTGGAAGCAGCAGGTAAAAAAATGGAGATCCCTCAGCCGGAATCAAAAAAAGATGTCGGTGTGGAGTCGAAAGATAAATAGTTTTTATTGTTTAGTCAGGTGACGGAAGGAAGGATAGAAATGACAAAGATTGATGTGATTTCAGGATTTTTGGGAGCAGGTAAGACAACGCTGATCAAGAAGCTGTTGCAGGAAGCCTGGAAGGGTGAGCAGGTAGTTCTGATCGAGAATGAATTCGGTGAGATTGGTATCGACGGCGGCTTCTTAAAGGATGCCGGCATAGAGATCACGGAGATGAATTCCGGATGTATCTGTTGCTCTCTGGTAGGTGATTTCGGTGCGGCATTAAAGGAAGTTATGGAGCAATTCCATCCGGATCGTATCGTGATCGAGCCCTCCGGTGTCGGCAAATTATCCGATGTTGTTCGTGCGGTAAAGAATGCAAATCTTGGCGAAGATGTGGTTTTAAACAGCGCGATCGCCGTTGTGGATGCCACAAAGTGCAAGCTCTACATCAAGAACTTCGGTGAGTTCTTTGTAAATCAGGTAGAAAACGCCGGAACCGTTATCTTAAGCCGTACCAGCAATATCAGTGAGGATAAGTTAAAACTTGCTGTAGACCTTTTGCGTGAGCACAATGCAAAGGCAACCATCATCACCACTCCCTGGGATCAGTTGACGGGAGAATCCATCAAGGAAACGATGGAGGGTGTCGATCTGATGGAGACACTGCTTAAGGAAGTTTTGGAAGACCATCATCATCACGACGAAGAAGAGTGCGACGACCCAGATTGCGAGTGTCACCATCATCACCATCACGATGAGGATGAAGACGAGCATGAGCATCATCACCATCACCACCATGACGATGAAGACGAAGACGAGCATGAGCATCATCACCATCACCACCATGATGATGAGGATGAAGACGAACATGAACACCATCATCATCGCGACGATGATGACGATGAGCATGAACACCACCATCACCATCATCACGACGGAGAAGAGTGCGACGATCCCGATTGTGAGTGCCATCACCACCACCATCATGCAGATGAGGTATTTACAAGCTGGGGCATGGAGACACCCGCTAAGTACACCGAAGAAGAGATCGCTTCCTGCTTAAGCAGTCTTATCGACGCAGTAACCTACGGAACCGTACTTCGCGCAAAGGGAATGGTTCCCGCACAGGATGGCGGTTGGATCTACTTTGATTACGTTCCCGGAGAGAGTGATATCCGCAAGGGACAGCCTCAGGTAACAGGTAAGATCTGCGTGATCGGATCCAAGTTAAATGAAGAAGAACTGGCTGAGCTCTTTAAGAAATAACAGAGCGGATACTATGCTCGATATCCGTAAGAACAGGGATATCGGAAAGTAAGGATAGGATATGAAACCTGTATATATGATCAACGGATTTCTTGAAAGCGGGAAATCCACCTTTATAAAGTTTACAATACAGCAGCAATATTTCCGGATTGCCGGAACGACGCTTTTGATCCTGTGCGAGGAAGGCGAGGAAGAGTATGATGAGCGTCTGTTAAAGGCGGCCGGGACGGTTGTTCGTGTGGTAGATTCGGAAGAGGATTTTAATCCCACAAATCTCCTTGCCATGGAAAAAGAAGTAAATCCGGAGCGAATCATTATTGAGTTTAACGGTATGTGGAACAGCAAGGAGATCAAGCTCCCGTTCCATTGGAATATCGAGCAGCAGATCACGATCGTAGACGCATCCACCTTCCCGACCTACTACAACAATATGCGTTCTCTTGTTGCGGAGATGATCCGTAAGTCCGAGCTCATCATCTTTAACCGTTGCGATACCGTTATGGATAATCTTGCGACCTATCGCAGAAACATTAAGGCAGTCAACGCGACAGCGGATGTAGTATTCGAGAACAAAGAGGGTGAGATCAATGAGATCTTTGAAGAAGATCTTCCTTATGACGTAAAGCAGGATTCCATTGAACTGGATGATTCTTCCTATGGCATCTGGTATCTGGATTCGATCGACCATGCGGAACGATACAAGGATAAGAAGATCACCTTTGTCGGTATGGTCATGAAAGCGCCTGCCTTTGAGAAGGATGTATTTGTTCCCGGAAGAAAGGCGATGACCTGCTGCGCAGATGATATGTCTTTCCTTGGATTTATCTGCAAGTGGAAAGATGCCCCCAAGTTAAAGAACAACGACTGGGTCAAGGTAACAGCCACCCTTTCCATGGAGTATTACAAGGAATACAAGGGAGTAGGCCCTGTTCTCCACGCCGAAAGTGTTGAGCAGACGCAAAAACCGGCCCAGGAAATCATCGGCTTCTAATCCCAATGTGACACGGGGACGTACCTACTGTCACGTTTTTGCGACCCTGTCGTCTCGTCGACCCGTTCGTCGCCCCCCATCGCCCCGCAGCTTGTTTGAGGTACGGACGCGTCACCTACGCAACAAGGATGCAGGCAAACAACTTCGCTCCGCTCTCGTTCGCGGCGTCCTATTCGGACACGCTGCGCGCGCGATAGAAGCGTCTGCGCGCTCCGCTGTGCCGACGGACTTGCGAACTTGGCTGCGCTCGTAATCGTTTGCCTTTGCATCACTTGTTGCGGTGCCGCTGTGACGCGGCACCCCGGCGAACCCCGGCACCCCGTCGCCCCGCAGCCTTGTTCGCATCCCGGACGCGGCAACCACGCAACAAGGATGCAGGCAAACAACTTCGCTCCGCTTTCGTTCGCGTCGTCCTATTCGGACACGCTGCGCGCGCGATAGAAGCGTCTGCGCGCTGCGCTGTGCCGACGGACTTGCGAACTTGGCTGCGCTCGTAATCATTTGCCTTGCATCACTTGTTGCGATGCCGCTGTGCATGGCGACGAGCTACATATAGAGCCGCGAGGGATACCTGAAAGCGCCCACGCACTTTGCCGCCTCCTTGGAACGCCATCGCCTCACTGACGCCATACCTAAGCCCACATCTGAGCCCACATTCAAGTCCGCACCCAAGCCCAAGCCTACATCTAAACTCACGCCCAAGTTAACATCCAGACCCACATCCAGACCCACATCCAAGCCCACATCCAAGCCCATATCCAGGTCCACATCCGGCTAACCCCAATCACATGCCATATCACCCTTCATTTAAAATTCCAAGATATACCCCGCAAACATCAACGACAATCTCACATCATCCCAATTTGCGAAAACCATTTGAAAAAATGTGTTTTTTTTATGGAAATGCAAGAAGGAATATTGTATAATGACCATATTGACATAATTTTTTGACGTAAGAACTTAACATAACGCAAAAATTTGATCCGGAGGGAGAAAGATGGAAAGGGAGAACTCAATATTTATGGGATTTAAGATTCCGATGACAGTAACCAGAGTTTTGATGGTGGTGCTGATTTTGGCACTTTATGTAAACCCGTTCAGCCAGCAGTTTGCAATCAAGGCGGAGGCTGCAAGCAATGGTACCGTTAACGGGACGGTGGCAAGCGGAACGACCGATACCCTGATGAAGTTAAACACGACGCAGGGAACGATGCTGATCAAGTTGGACAGTGATGTGGTGATCAGCGGAAGCGGAGCGATCTTTGAAGGAGCTAAGGTTGCGGTTGATTGGAAATACGGAAATGACGGATATCTTCACACATCCAGGATCGTTGTCAGCGGAACGACGAACTGGGGGGCAGTGATCGATACCTTAAACTTTATTACCATTCAGGGTACTGTTTTAAAGGATACGGATGTCAGCACACTTCTGCTCGATTACAACGGAAGCGCTTTAAAGATCCGTATGGACAGCACCACCGCCTGGGATAATTGCCATTACATCTACCCCGGGAGACAGATATCGGTAACGATCGCAAGAGGATCGGATGCATATTTCCACGCATTGAAGATTTCTTCCACATTGATCAACGGAACAAACGGAACACAGAATTCCACGACAGGTACACAGACGACTTTAGCGGATGGCAGAACGTTATCCACCGTTTCCGGTGTTGTACAGGATGGCGCCACGGACAGCCTCTTCAGACTTTCCGTAAACGGTAACATTATGAAGATCATCATCGATTCGGATACGGATCTTTCCGGAATCCACGCATTGATCCCCGGAACGACTATCACAGTAAGCGTATACCGCGGAAGTGATGCGGTTCTTCATGCATACAGCATGGTGGG
>CALDIE010000087.1 GCA_937901625.1 uncultured Lachnospiraceae bacterium | reverse complement strand
ACCTGGCCGCCGACCAATATGGCTCCGGAGCTGCCGGCCGATACAAAAGCATCCGCCTCTTTTTGTTTGACCATATTCATGCCGATGACAATCGAAGACTGTTTTTTCTTGCGGATCGCATTGACAGGCGGCTCCGCCGTCTCGATCACTTCCGACGCATGGACTACCTCAACCCTCGCGGCATCATAGGTATATTTCTCCAGCTCCGCGCGGATCGCATCTTCTTTTCCTACCAGATATACGGTGATATCATCTGCTTCGTTTACGGCTTCCACCGCACCTTTTACAACTTCTGCCGGAGCGTTGTCACCACCCATGGCATCTAATGCAACTTTAACCATTTCAGACATTTTCAGTCTCCTTTTCTTCCAGCCGAAACATTCTCCCGTAATATTCTTATCCCGAAATCAAGGACAAAAACGACAAAAAACCACAACTATTATCATACAAAATTACAGCAAAAAAATCAACCATATGGCCTGTTACGAAAAAAGAACCGGACGCTTTACTGCACCCGGTTCTTTCTGATTTTGTCTGTTACTGTGCCGACAGGCGCTGTTCCTCTTATCCTCCTCCGGTACAGGAACCTCTCTTACGCTTCCTTTGTTACGTACTTCTCGATCAGACCGTCCACTACAGGAACCTTGATCGTCTTCATGCCGCAGGCAAGGAACGCAAGGAAAAGCATAACAACCTTCTTGCAGAAGCCGATGATCCAGATGATAAAATCAAGGATCTGGTCAATCTTAGCAACTGCCTTGAGACTGTTGAACGATGTGTCCGCGCCGAAGATCCTGGTGAACCAGTCGATAAATGTAAAGCAATCCGGAAGCAGCCCGATCAACGCATTGAGAACATATACGAAGAGAACGATCAGCATTGCCTTGATAGCGGAAATCTTAACGAAATCGCTTTCTTCCTTCAGCAAAATATATCCGGTAAGAAGCGTCAGCGGAACAACTCCGAAAAACTGACCTACCAGATAGCATAAGCATGCCAAAAATCCAATCTTAATGCCCAACTTAGACTTCATGTTTTTACCCCTTTCTAAATTAATCTGCAATTATTGGTTTGGTACGTATAACAATAACATACCAAGACCTATTCTATGAAACTTTATCCGATTATGCAAGAAAAATATCGGACTCGCAAAAAAATATCGGACTCGCAAAAAAAGCATCGGATCTCTCCGATGCTCTCTCCGTTCATAAAAAAGATTACTCTGCGGTGATGATCGTCTTCTTATTATAAGAACCACAAGACTTGCATACTCTATGGGGAACCATCAGCGCTCCGCATTTGCTGCACTTTACCAAAGTAGGTGCGGACATTTTCCAGTTCGCACGTCTTTTATCTCTTCTTCCCTTGGAAGATTTATTCTTAGGACAAATGGACATTTCAAAACACCTCCTAACTGCAAACATTCTCACTGCAGCCTGAAACTCTGCCGCAATCACACTCTTGTCATTATATCATCTGCTTTCGCTTTGTCAATGCTTTTTTGGATCAAAAAATTGATCTTTCGGAATCCATAAGGTTACAACCGCTCCGGTCTCCGGACTTGTTTCTATCTTAAGGTCTCCTCCGCACACAGACTTAAGTCTCTCTCTCACATTCGCCACTCCTATGTGATCTCCCTCTTTCGAATAACCTGCATCGTCCTTGGAAAAACCCGGTCCGTTATCGGATACCCGGATCTCATAATGATCCCGGCAGTCCTGCGTGGCAATACAGACTTTTCCGACCGGGGGAAGTTTCCCCCTCGCACCGTGTCGGACCGCATTCTCCGCGATCGGTTGAAGCGTAAGTGCCGGGAGCGAAAAATCCGTACATTTGATATCATAGGTAATCTCCAGTTCAGATCCGAAGCGCAGCTGCTCTAACTCCAGATAGGTCTTCGTATGTTCCAATTCCTTTTCAAAAGGAATCCTATCGATCTTTTCCATGCCCTTCATATTGTTTCTCAGGTACAGGGAAAACTTTCCGATCGCATCCGCGGCTGCCTGTGGATCCGTCTCACACAACTCCTTGATCGTTGCCAGAGAATTATGAAGAAAATGCGGCTGGATCTGACTTAACATGATCCGGAGCTGCTGCTCTTTCAACATATCGTCCGCAGCAATACTTCCAAATTCACTGTTGTGAATATAAAGCATCACCATTCCAAGCGCCAACGCCAGATAAGCCGTTCTGACCTCGCTTTTATATACCTCCTGAAAGATAATTCCGGTTAATACCAACAGGATCGTCGCGTACAGCGATGCCCGGTTCTGACGTCGGAATCTTTTACCGTAAATGATCATTTCTATCGTGATCAATACCATCAACAGGATATAAAAAGAAACATAGATACCGTATAACGGTCCATTGGAATAGCGGTTCTGTTCATCGATCACGATCATGCCGCCGGTAAAGGCAAATACGATCTGAATCACCACATTTACGCCTAACAGCACACGGATCATTTTCCTGTATATACTTTTATCCTTAAAAGATATGGTCAATCCATCGGCTGCCATGGGCGTAAGACAATAATCCAAACATTTTACCGTCTTAAGCATCCAGACCGGATAATCGGTTTTCCCGCTCAAAAACAGCCCCGCCCACTCTGCCCAGGCGGAAACCCCGACTATTACAAGTGTTCTGTATAAGTATTTCTTTTCTACTGTCGAAATACGGCCGTTTTCCGAAACGAGGATGCCAAGAACAAAAAGAGAGAACCAAACCAGTATTATTATCGCTAAATAATAACTCATTGGGCTCCCTCCTTCTTCATTTTGTTATATCAATCCTGCTACATATCATCTCATCAGGAATCACTCATCCTGTCCTTTGTTATTCTGTTCGGGTGTCTGCGTCTGTATGGGCTGTTGTCCGTACCCTGCCCCCTGCGTCTGTATGGGCTGTCCGTATGCGTCCCGCACCGGCTCGACGCCACCGCCGTAGAGATTC
This sequence comes from uncultured Lachnospiraceae bacterium, assembly GCA_937901625.1. Lineage (GTDB taxonomy): Bacteria > Bacillota > Clostridia > Lachnospirales > Lachnospiraceae > NK4A136. The sequence continues at coordinate 6,367 of CALDIE010000087.1, read as the reverse complement.
TCCCCCGTCGGATCGTACGGTTTCTGCAGTGGCTGCCCGTTATTGTTCTGCGCCTGCTTATCCTTCCCGGAGCTCTTTATAATGGCGATGATCGCAATGATCAATCCGATCACCAGGATGCTTGCTATAACGATACCGATGATCAGAACCGTTCTAACGGTCTTTTCTTCTTGCTCTCTGGTGCTCCGATCCTTGTCATCGTCGTCATCATCGTCACTTCTTCTGTGATGGGAAGATGTCGTTTCCTCATCGCTTCCGGGCTTATCTTCCTGAATCTCTTCCTGCGGCTTTTCGGTGGTCTCCGGTTCCTCTACTGTTTCCGTTCCCTGCATGCGCTCATCGGATAATCCCAGTGTATAGCGGATATTGTTTGCATATACATCAAAGCGGGGATTTGCGATCGGGTTGTTTAAACCCGCATTTATAAGCGTATCCTGAAAACCGCTTTGGAACTCCTCCTCGACCAGATCAAGATATACGCTGATACCGTCATCACGGTCGTCCAGTGTACGGTCGCGCAACTCCTCAACCGCCGATACCGATACGGAATAACTGATATAATACATCGGCGACTGGAAGGTATGCGGAATATCCACCCATTCAAGAATACTGTTTTGAGCGGTCAGTCCATACGTGCCAAGGTAGAAGGAATTATAATATTCCTGATCTCCGTATTCTTTACAATACTCGTAATACATCTGATTGATATCATCGAGTGTGATCCCGTCAGCGTTACGATAAACCTCGTACTGGAAGGCATCTTCCTTTACACCTTCGATCGCGCTGTATACCAGATTAAAACAATTATAGATCTTCATGATATCGGCATATTCGCCGTAGATATCTTCATAAAAATCATAGAAGAGCATTTCGAGTCCCTGCGAATGGATCTCCGCGATATCGATATCAGCCACATCATAATACCAGGAATCCGCAGACATATAATACATCTCATTATAATGTCCGAATTCGTGGATCAGTGTACCCATATCACTGAAATCGCCGCTTGCGCAGTTATACAAAAACGGTGCATTGTAACCCGGTATGGATGTCGTAAATCCGCCGGGTGCTTTTACATCACTTACGGAAAGATCATACAGATGATGATCGACCATGTAATCGTAGGAAACATAAAGATCCGGTGAGATATCCCCGATGTGATCCCTTAAGCGCTTAAGACTTTCATCCACGCTTAATTCCACCTCCCACATTTCCTTATAGCTGTCATAGTGAACATCAAATAACTGATCATACAGCTCGGCTGACAGATCCACATAATAATCCCTTATGCTCTGCCGATACTCCTCAAGATCCTCCGGCGTATAGTCCCTGTCGTAGATACGGTCATACGCATAGTCAGCGTAATTGTCATATCCGTAAGACCTCGCTAACTGTGTGCGGACATCCACCAGTTCCAGATAGAGATTTCCAAGCGCTTCATTTCTCTGGGTAGTGATGTCTCCGATTCCCCGTAAATAACTCATCTGATCGATCACGCCGTTTTCAAACGCCGTGGGAAGATCATCCATGGTATACTTCGTACCGTTTATTTCCGTTGTATATTCCGCGATGGACATTTCATCATACGAAAGCGACAGCTCCGTTTCTCTGGCACTTAAATCCTTCTGCTCCTCTGTCAACTCCGTATAATCCAGGATATCCTGCCACTCATCTTCATCATCGATACGCTCATGCAGCACATCACTGCAGGGACTTACCGCGATCGTCTTATAGGCCTGGCTGATCCTGTCACCGACCTCCGTCGAAAGTACATCGTAAAATTTTACTTCTTCCTTATACCCTTCATCCGTGCAATCAATGCTGGCATAGAGATTCATGATACTATAATTTCTGTCCATCTCATTATAGTAATCCTCCATCGCGATGATGATCTCAAGCACACGGTCGGCATTGGCCTCGTCCAAAACCAGGTCTTCGAGGCCGTCCACGATCTGTTCAAAATCCGAAAGCTCCATACGATAGTATTCGTAATCCTCAAACATCAGATCCGTGTGTTCCGCGTCATCCACAAGAACACCCTCGTGATCGTCCGCCCGCACTGCCATCGGAAACAGCATTGCAGCCGTCAATGTCCCGCATACCACTCTGGTAAACAGATGACCGAAGCGTGAGCGTCTTTTGTTCTTACGATCGTTCTTCATCATTTTTCCTCATTCCTCCCTCGCCGATTTTCTCCGCTTATACACCCTGTGCCTGTACAGCCGTCAAGGCTACTACACCCACAATATCTTCCCAGCTGCATCCTCTCGAAAGATCATTGACCGGCTTTGCGATACCCTGCAGCATCGGTCCGTACGCCTCAGCTCCGCCGAGACGTTCCACGAGTTTATAGGATATATTACCGCAGTCCAGATTCGGAAATACCAGGACGTTGGCATGTCCGGCAACCACGGAATCCGGCGCCTTACTCTTAGCTACCTTCGGAACCAGTGCTGCATCCGCCTGCAATTCCCCGTCTATTACAAGGTGCGGGTACTGCTCATGCGCGATCCTGGTCGCCTCTACCACCTTATCTACCAAAGGATGCTTTGCGCTACCCTTCGTAGAGTGACTGAGCATAGCGATCACCGGCTTTCCGCCAACCAGAACATGGAAGCTCTTTGCGGAGGAATTCGCGATGGCTGCAAGCTCCTCGGCAGTCGGATCCTGATTTAAGCCGCAATCGGAGAACAGGAACGTACCGTCTTCTCCGTAGGGGCAGTTCGGAACATCAATAATAAAGAATCCGCTTACTAACTTTGTCCCGGGTGCCGTACGAAGGATCTGCAGGGAAGGACGAAGAACGTCCGCCGTTGCGTGACAGCATCCGGCAACCATACCGTCCGCATCGCCGGCCTTAACCATCACAACGCCGAAGGTAAGATAGTCGTTTAAAAGGATCTCTCTGGCCTTCTCAGGCGTCATTCCCTTTTCCTTACGAACCTCATACAGGAGGTTTGCGTATTCTTCGAATTTATCCGTCATGGCGGGATCGACAACCTTAACGGCGTCCAGATCGATCTCCAACCATCCGGCACCGTCCCGGATCTTTTCCTCGCGGCCTACCATGATGACATTGGCGATCCCCTCTTCGATCACATGTGCTGCCGCGATCAGTGTTCTTTTATCCGTAGACTCCGGCAGAACGATCGTCTTCTTATCCGCTCTGGCCTTATCCTTGATAATGTCGATATATGACATATTCCTGTTCTCCTTTCGAAAGTCTCTTACTTATCTGACTCTGTTCTCTCACTCCTGCGGGTTACTCATCATCCTGCTGTAGTACTCCAGGATGCTCTGACGCATTAAGATCAAAGCCTCCGCAACCGCGCTCTCCCTGATCTTCTGACGGCTTCCTTTAAAGTGATACTCTTTGACGGAGATCACTCCACAGACATTGACCGCGATAAAGACCGTCCCGACCGGATGCTCTTTGGTGCCGCCATCGGGTCCCGCGTAACCGGATACCGCAACCGCGACATCCGCGCGATTCAGATTAAATATCGGGATTCCCGATACCATCTCGCTGACAACCTGCGCGGATACCGCTGTGTACTTTTCAAGTGTCTTTTTCTTAACACCGACGATCTTACGCTTGGCCTTGTTCGAGTAGGTGATGAAACCGGACTTAAAAATCTCCGACACCCCCGGAACATTGATCAGTCTGGCAGCCACCATACCTCCCGTACAGGATTCGATGGTCGTCACCGTCAGATTGTTCGCAAGCAGCAGATCCACAACCGCCTGCTCAAGCGTTGTCTCTTCGTGCGTCGTATATACGCTGTCACCAAGCCTGCCTTTGATATCTTTTACCACCGGCTTGATCTTCTTTTTGGCTTCCTTTTCATCCGCCGCTTTGGCTGTAACGCGAAGATGTACTTCGGCTGTCTTTGAATACGGCGCCACCGTAACATCTTTGTTCGAAGAATTGATCAGATCGGCACAGATCTCCGCCACTTCGCTCTCAGCTCTTCCTACGATCTTTACCATGGAAGAAAGGATCACCTCATGTGAGTTCTTCTTTAAATACGGTTCTACCTTGCTCTCCCAAAGTGCCTCCAATTCAAGGGGAGGACCCGGCAATAATATGATCTTACGCGTTCCCTCTTTGCTGTCTGCCACAGATAAAACGGGATGTTCTATGATCAGTCCGGGGGCTGTTCCGTTGTCATTTTCCAAAACGATCGCTCCCTCGGGAACCAGAGCCTGTCTGATATTATTCTCAGGCATATCCGTCCCGCGGCGCAGAAAATGTTCCTCGATGCGGTTCTTTGTGGCCTCATCGAGATACATCGGTCGATCGAGCACTTTTGCCGTCACATCCTTGGTGATATCATCCTGCGTCGGTCCAAGACCTCCGCTTAAGATCACCAGATCCGAACGATCGATCGCCTCTCTTAAGACCTTGCTCAACCGCTCTTCATTATCACCTACCACGCTCTGGTAATAGCAGGAAATCCCCATAGCCGCCAGGCGCTGCGCGATATACGCCGCGTTGGTATTGACTATATTACCGAGCAGTAATTCCGTTCCGACAAAGATTGTTTCTGCCGTCATTTCAAATCACCCATTACCTTCCAGTTCTTGACCAGATAATCCACCAATGAGATCACGGTCAGCGCCAGTGCCGCCCACATAAGGATCTGCGTAAGTATATTCAGAGCCTCCAGATTCGCGATCATAAGGATCTCCATCACCATCTGAACCGTTGTCTTAACCTTTCCCCACCAGCTTGCCGCGATAACCTGACCGTTATCCGCAGCCACCAGACGGAATCCGCTGATGATAAAATCTCTGGAAATGATAAGGATGACCACCCAGTACGGCATACGTCCCAATTCCACAAAACAGATCAGACCCGCGCAGACAAGGAGTTTGTCCGCCAGGGGATCCATAAACTTTCCGAAATTAGTGATCAAATTATACTTTCTGGCAATCTTTCCATCGAAAAGATCGGTCAGACTGGCAATGATAAAGATCGCAAGCGCGATCCACTTTCCGACACCCAAAGGGATCAGCGTACCATCATACATCAGAAAAAATACAAAAAACGGGATCAATATCACCCGAAACAAAGTCAGTTTATTGGGCAGGTTCATGCCTTGCTCCCCTTTCTCTTATTTATGGCAGATCATCAGACCTTTGGTGATCAGTCCGCATCTTCCACAATCCTGCCGATCAGATCATACTCTGCCGCATCGATCACTTCGACCGTAAGTGGTGTACCGCTTATCATATCCAGATCCGTATCAATAAACACATACCCGTCCACATCCGGGGCGTCCATATAACTTCTTGCCACAAGAACGCCTTCTTCGGGGATACGTCCCTCTACGATGCAGGAAATAACTCTGCCGATCTGTGCCTCCGAATGCTCATAAGCGATATCCTGCTGTACTTCCATGACCGCGTCACGTCTTGCGTCCTTGATCTCATCATCAATCTGGTCTTCCATAGTCTCCGCAACGGTTCCCTCTTCAGGGGAATATGAAAAGCATCCCGATTCGTTTTAATCTGGACGATGAGGCTGACAGTGAGCTATATCAACAGCTATCTCAAAAATCTGCCAGCTCTGCTTCTGTATATTCTACGATAAAGAGGTTGGCGGGGAAGGCTCTGGCGATAGATGAACAGTCAAATGAGCAAGGAGGAGTTTCGTCAACTCCTGGAAAAGGCAATCGCAGATGATAAAGGGGCAGTTGCAGCTATTCTTGATCTATATGAGCCGATGGTGATACGATGCGCAACGGAAAATGGAATTCTTGACGAAGATGTGCGGCAGGATATATTGTTGCAGGTGTTGCAAGACATATCGAAATTTAAAATATAATACATCTTTATGGGAAGTTTTGTCGGGAGGATTAGATTATGAACAATGAAATCGCTTTTATTAGTAGAAGCATCCCTTTGCTGTGTACCTTGACAAGTGAATAACCCCACACCGATACATTACCCTGGCATGGAGCGGCTATCCGTCTGCATCACTGCAGAACCATGAGCACTCATACAGAGGCGGCACCTCTGTAACGCAGTGAAATGTCAGCGGGGATAATGATACTTCTGTAAAACGCAGCCCGGTCACAGTGAAGACGGGGAGATGGAATTTCTATGGACCTGTTCGCCGCAGGCGTTGGTGGTGGGGAAGAATTAAAAAGAAAGAGAGGATTTTATTTATGGATAAAAAACAATGTCATGGACTGAAGAAAATAGATGAATTTGAGAGTATTGATCGAGATTGGATTAAAGAGATAAATAGTATTCCAATCGACACATCGCTTCCGGTTCCGGAAAGATTAGAGGATTATGTTTCTAAGGGCGGTAATTTGGAGTGGCGGAAACATGAAAAATCTCTGGTTAAAATATCGCA
>CALDIE010000086.1 GCA_937901625.1 uncultured Lachnospiraceae bacterium | reverse complement strand
GTGCTCTTCCGATCTATCGGATACATGGGCAACGCGCAGGGCCTTCTGTACAATAAGAGAATATTTGAAGAGGCAGGTATCACCACCCTTCCGGCTACTCCGGATGAGTTTATCGCGGATCTTCAGCTGATCAAGGATAATACGGATGCCATCCCTCTGTATACAAACTTTGCGGCAGGCTGGACCATGGGCGGACAGTGGGATGCATTCCTCGGAGCCATTACAACCGGCGATCCTACATGGTTAAACCAGAAATTTGTGCACACTGCAGATCCTTTCGCGGATAATGGCGACGGAACCGGAGCATATGCTCTGTACAAGATCCTTTACGATGCAACGGCACAGGGGCTGATCGAAGATGACTACACTACGACGGACTGGGAAGGTTGCAAGGGCATGATCAATAACGGAGATATCGGTTGTATGGTACTTGGATCCTGGGCGATCGTACAGATGAAGGATGCCGGCAACCATCCGGAAGATATCGGCTATATGCCGTTCCCGATCACCATTGACGGCAAGCAGTACGCAACGGCCGGCCCTGATTATTGCTTCAGTATCAACAAGAACGTCAGCGAAGAGGAACAGTTAGCATCCATGATCTTTGTAAAGTGGATGGTAGAAGAGTCCGGCTGGTGCGATATGGAAGGCGGATATCCGATCTCCAAGACAGCGCCTACATCTTTTGCGTTTGAAGGTGTTGAGGTAGTTGAAAATGTAGCGGCTATTGAGGGCGAAGAGGATCTGCTTAATGAGATGAATTCCGAGTCTGAGTTAAACTTTAATGCCGGCGGCGATTCCAAGGTACAGGACATCGTTGTGAACGCATTTAACGGAACCAAGACTTATGATGAGATTATGCAGCAGTGGACACAGGAATGGAATGATGCTCAGGAAGAGTTGGGAATCGAAGTTCTCTACTAAGCATTTTGTGAAAAGGGATTTGGCATAAAAACGGCAGAACGGGGCATGCCGGGGGGGGAATCGACATGTCCTGTTCTGTTTATGAAAAATGGAGAGAGAAAAGATGTCAGGGAAAATGAATGTTATAACGAACGACAAAAAAGGGTTTTCCGACTGGATCACCTCGAGGCGGGTACAGAGAGCGCTCGTATCGGTCTGCTTTATGTTCCTTCCCGTGCTGCTGCTCTTTGTATTCACATATCTTCCTTTCGGGGAAATGGTGGGCTTTAGTTTCTACAAGATGAAATATGTGGGTGAGCGGACATTTGTGGGATGGAAAAACTATGTCAATGTATTTAAAAATGACGAATATTTTGCTTCGCTGAAGTTAAGCCTGTTTTACATGGTCGGATCGCTGGTACAGCTGGCAATCTCGCTGTATCTGGCTACGATCTTAAGCTTTAAGGTAAAAGGCGGGGATATTTTTAAAGGATTGATGTTTTTTCCGTATCTGATCAACGGTATCGCGGTCGGCTTTATCTTTAAATTCTTCTTTACGAGAGGATTTGTGTTTGATACCGTACTGCAGTGGTTTGGATTTCATCTGGATAAACTCCCGTACTGGCTCAGAGATCAGAGCGTGAACAACTGGTCTCTTGTAGGAACCAGCGTATGGCGGTACTTCGGACAGAACATGGTGCTCTTTATCGGCGCGATCATGTCCGTGGACTCGGATCTTTATGAGGCGGCTGTGCTGGACGGATGCAACAAATGGCAGCAGTTCTTCTATATTATCCTGCCAAATATCCGTACGGTTCTGGTGCTGAATGTCATCCTTTCCATTACGGGATCGTTGAGCGCGTTTGAACCCCCGTATGTTATTACGAGCGGCGCGAACGGTACGGCAACATATTTTGTGAAGATGCACGAGGTGGCGCATACCAGCCAAAAAGTTGGTCAGGCCTCGGCTATGGCGGTTGTGCTGTTGGTGATCATTCTGTTTGCAACGCTGTTGCAGAAGCTGTTCTTTAAATATGTGTTCCGTGAGGCGGAGGATGAAGGACCGCGGATTCGCCATAGTGATGGAAAGAAGGTGATGCGCATATGAAAGAAAATAAGAAGACAACAAATGGGGTATGGAGCTTTTTGAAATATCTGTCACTGGTGTTTTTCTCTTTTGTGGCAGTCCTTCCGATCGTATCCTGTGTGATCACGGCATTAAAGACCAAAGAAGAATACGAGCAGACCAATGTCATGACGATGCCCGCGAATATCTTTAATTTCAGCAATTTCGGGGAAGCGTTCAGAACCGCAAACATGGGACGTGCTTTTGGCAATTCGTTTGTGATCCTGGTCTTTGTATTGTTAATATCCACGCTCATGGGAACACAGCTGGCTTATATCTTAAACCGCTTTAAATTCAAGGGAAACAGCATTATCCGCGGTTTGTTCCTGTTCGCGACATTGTTGCCCGGAATAGCTATGCAGGTATCGGTGTTTGAGATCATGACCAATCTGCACCTTATCAACAAACTTTACGGTTATATCATCATGATGTGCGGCACGGATATTATATCGATTTACGTATACATACAGTACTTTGAAAATATTCCGACATCCCTGGACGAATCCGGTATTATGGACGGCGCAAATTACTTCAGGATCTATCGTTCGATCCTTTTGCCGCTGCTGAAGCCGGCCATCGTAACAAGCTGTATCTTAAAAGGCGTCGGCACCTACAATGAGTACTATGCGGCGAATCTTTATCTGCAGGATAAAAAGACGCTGGCAACGGTGGCTACATCGCTGTACACTTTTGTGGGACCGCTTGGAAGCCAGTACAACTTAATCTGCGCGGGAGTGATCATTTCGCTTGTTCCTGCATTGATCATCTTTATTCTGTTCCAGAAACAGATATACAGCGGTCTGGCAGCCGGTGCCGTCAAGGGTTGACGGATCCATACATGAAAGGAGTGCCGTATGGGTAAAGGGATTGCGGGGAATGATCTTTATAATCGGGTGATGACAAAAGTATTTGACCTGGCCTTGCTGTCGGTTCTTACGCTGGTGTTTTCCGTTCCGGTGATAACGGCGGGAGCAGCCTTTACGGCACTTTATGCCATGATGATGAAAATGCGAAAAAACGAGGAGGGGGCCATTCTAAAAGGCTATGTGAAGGAGTTTAAGGAAAACCTGAAACCTTCGATCGCCGGGTGGATCGTGTTACTGGCAGGATTCGCAATCCTGGCGGCGGATCTGGTCATTTTGCGTGACCTCCCGGGAGAAAACGGAGCTGTTGTGTACGGAGTAACGGTTACGATCCTGGCTTTGTATATGACATTCGTGAGCTGGTACCTGTGCGTGAGAGCGCGGTTCGTGGAGACCTTTTCGTCTGCGGCCGCAACGGCACTCCGCTTTATGGCCGCCTTTCTTCCTGTGAGTATCACATGTTCGCTCTGGCTGATACTGTTATTTACGGTAGTGATAAAAGTGCCGATGTCGATGATGCTTGTCCCTGTCTTTGGAGCGGCGTGTCTGTGTTATCCGCAGGCAGTGATGATCGGAGGGAAGATCGACCGCTATATCGAAGAGCGGGAGGCAACTGCTCCGATGGCGGTTTTGGAAGATCCGGAAACATTGGAACCCGGTGATGTTTCGGAACTTGTCCAATACAGTAAAGCCTATAGGGATGAACATCCGGATGGTGGCGTGAAACGGTATTTTTATGTGAAATTCGATAGCGAAAAACGAAAGATTTCGGGACTTCACGGAAAAGAGCGTTTATCCTATCTGTTTACGTATTATAAAGGCATACCGATTGCCATAGTCAGTATGATCGTGCTCGCGGTATTGTGGTTTTCCGGAGAGAAGACGGCAGCAGGGGCAGATTTCTCGATTGCGCTGGTCAATACCTATGGCGGAGATACGGATGGTCTGGAGCAGGTTGTATCCTCTGCGATCGGCGGTACCGTGCTGGTCGATAACGGCTACCAGATTCCGTATACGATCGGCGAAGAGACGATACAAAGCGATGTGGCTACACTTAGCGACTACGACAGATTCTTCCTGAATATAAGGACGGGGAATCTGGATGCGGCTATAGTACCTGAGAGCTTTTTTAACTATACCTGCGGGATCGGCGGGGCTTTGCGGGATGTCCGTGAAGTTATCGACAGGGAACGGTTAGCGGCGTATATGGAGTTTTTGGTATGGGCTGAGGATGAAGAGCTGGGGCTTGGTGCCTATGGCATTGTTCTTCCGGGGAGCGGATTGCGAGAGCAGATCTCAGAAGGTTTTGTTGCGGATAACCGCGGAGAACGGGCGGTTTTGATCTTCCCGGCCGGTGTCGGGAGCGATGAGCAGTGCGCGCTGTTGACGGAACTACTTATGGAATAAGGGAAGCTATGTCGGTGAGCGCTTTTGGGAGCAGCTTCCTCCAAAATAAATACCGGTCTTTGACATTTCCCTGACGTCAAAGGCCGGTGTTTTTATTTTTTTGGATGCGTAAGATCGTACGGCCGCCCTTTGTCTTGATGGAATTGATGCGGTCGCAAAGCCGCCTAAAAATGCAAACGAACCAGATCATTATAGCACAGATTTGCCCGGGGATTCAGATGTTACTTCAATTGTTATATCTCTGCTTTTGCCAAAAAACATGACAGATGGTACGTCCCTGTGTCACATGGTAAATTTGACGAAAATTATCGGAGTAAAACAATAAAACACAGGCACAATTTACAACAAAACTAAATTGACTTAAAAAAACCGCGAAAATTAGCCGAATTACAACATAATTTATGTAAACGTAAAAAATACGCACTTTACACAGATCAAGAAAAAAGTGCAATGTATACGCTTGCGCAAAAAACAGAATATTGCTAATATTGGATTTGTTGTTGAAAAATGTAATCGTTTTCAAAAAATATCATATATATTATTAACAAACCGTAATTAAAATTAACTAATTATCTTAACGTATCATAACGTATCTTAACGGCACACAAATATTAAGAATATACGATAAAAAACATACGATAACAAATATACGATAAAAGAAGGGGAAAAATCTATGTTTCGCGGAAATTTAAGGAAAACAGTGGTAGGAGCGGCATCAGCGACACTTGCGGGTGTTCTGGGTATCGTGGGATTGATATCGGCGGCAGCGGGATCGCCTTCGATTCCGGAGAGTCTTGATGCGGCCAGTGCGATCAATTACTCGACGATCCTGGGGAAGGCAACGGATTTTGGTATCGTTGCGGAACGCTTTGATCAGAAGAATCATATGGAGACAACGCTTGCGACCAATTATTTCACCAATATCGGCAGAAATAACGATGTCGATTATGTGGATGGTACAGCACAGTTTTTGATCGGGGAAGTGGAAGACGGCAGCCGGGTGATCCTGGGTACGAATCATGCATCCACCTTCCATATTGAGGCTTCGGAAGATGTTTTAGAGGGATATGTATATCCTTACAATGACGATGCCAGGGTTTCTTATCAGGCCGGTGCGAACGGTGAGTATTTTGAATTTCAAAATGCATTCTTTGAAAATCGTCCGGAGATCATCATGACGGGCGATAATTCGACGACGGATACGATAAACGGAATACTGGAATCTGTATCCGCTTCTTCGGATATGCTGGAGAATAAATCTTTGGATCCCAGCGTATCACTCAATTATGTCGAGTTTGTTGACAATTATGAAAATGTAAAGTATCAGAATCAGTACACACTGGATCTGATGTACAGGGATCTGCGGGACAAGGTTGTTTACATTAATGTAGATGAGAACCTTGCAAGAGTTTTGGGAACTACCGGAGGACTGACACTCAGGAAGTATTCTTCTACAGTAGTCGTATTCAATGTGGAAGAAGGTATTTACAACACCGGAAGTATTTCCTGGAATGAGGTTGAGCAGAGGTTGGAGTACGACTCCTTCAAGCTGGCGAAGATAGTGGTGATCACCGAGGATGGATTTTCCATCGACAGTTCGACAGATTCCAACGGAAATATGTCGGAGCACAATGTTATGGTAGATGCGGAAATCTGCCAGAAGGTGATCTGGAATATCCGTACATCGGAACCGTTCGAACTTGATACGGTTGCCGGAATGGTACTGGCACCGAACAGTGAGATGGTCACGGTTGTCGGATCCAGTGCGGGATGGCTGGTAGCCGGCGTGGAAGCACAGAATACCAGCGGTGAGTGGCATTACCTGTATCAGGGCACGAGCCAGGATGTAATGCGTGACGGTATCGGAGAAATCCATTACTCCGTATTGAAGACATTTACACATGCTTATGACGGTGAGAATACCGTGCAGGATACAACATACAGCCAGAAAGCCGGTGAGTATGGTTTTGCGTGGTACGAAACGGGTGCAGATTTCGATACGACCGGCTTGGACAGTGAAGTGGTATATAACCTCTCCACCAGCAAGGTTCAGTTCCCGACGTTACACTTTGAATCGTCCATTGTAAGCGGAAATACTGCCTGCTATATTCCGGACGACGAGGGCTCTGCAAAGGATTTCTATTATGTAGTGGAGGAGGTTTCTTCTTCCAATCGCGAGGTCCCTGTATCGGCCGGCAGAATTGAGATCAAACTCTCCGTTAGCCGAAACGGAAAGCAGTTTACCTTTGTGACAGACGCAAAGGTGATCAACGGCGACGGAAGTGTATACAGCGTGGTGACCGATGAGGTGATCTCCGGCGTTGAATATAAGCTCGGAGAATTCTACAACATTTGCCCCGGACCGGAACCTACCGCAACTCCTACCGCAACCCCTACGGCTACACCGGAACCCAAGGCGGATGTAGTACTCAGCAAGCAGGATGCGGATGCCGGAACTGAAATTGAAGGAGCAACCATTACCTTAAGCGGTGTTGATACAAATGGCAAGGACGTGGTATTTGAACTCGAGGATGTGACAGCC
>CALDIE010000085.1 GCA_937901625.1 uncultured Lachnospiraceae bacterium | reverse complement strand
GAGCGTAGTTCTGGAATACCATCGCGATATCACGATCCTTAGGCTCTACATCGTTAACCAGTCTGTCGCCGATCCTCAACTCACCGGAAGAGATATCCTCCAGACCTGCGATCATACGAAGTGTGGTGGACTTACCGCATCCGGAAGGTCCTACGAAGATGATGAACTCCTGGTCAGCAATCTCCAGGTTGAAATCCTTAACGGCTTCGAATCCGTTGGGATAAACCTTGCAAATGTTCTTTAAAGAAAGACTTGCCATTTTTGTTTCCTCCTAAATCATATTATGTTTTCTGCTATGTGTCATAAAAACACCACTAGGGAAAGTATATCCGATTTCCCGACGATCTTCCATTGACCGTGCGCCGAAAAAAAATTACCGTTTTTCGTCAGGTCGACAATTCTTTCCCCGTTCCATCGGCACCATGACCATACCTTCACTCTCAAAAGGGTCTCCGACCGTATAAAAGCCCTGTTTCCGGTAAAACCCGATCGCGCAGGGTGCCGCGTATACTCTGAGCGGATGTTTGGCGTCACCGGATGCTTCCCTTATATACTCTTGCGCCCGTCCGATCAGCCGGGTACCGATCCCCATACGCTGATACTTCTGCGATACAAACAGAAGCGATATCCTCCTATCCGGCCGCAGGCTGACCATGCCGACCGTTTCCCCGTTGAGAACGGCGACAAAGAGTTTGTACTGTCCTTTTAAAAACGCCTCTTTAAGTCTGTTGTCGGTGATAAAGGAGAGAAAACTTGCCTCTCCCTCTTTACCGTATTCCGGCGAGTTGCATTTTCGGAAGGTGATCCACGCCAGGATCATTACTTCATCCCATTCCGTTTCCCGCGCCTCCCGAACGGTGATCATGTTCTCTGTCATCCTAGCAGATCACCGATCCGGAGGGAATATCCTTCTCCGGGCTCATCAATACCACATGTCCCTCTTCATCCTCGGCGCATAAGAGCATACCCTCGCTTACCATACCGGCAAGTTTGGCCGGCTTTAAGTTTAACAGCACCATTACTTTCTTGCCCACCATCTCCCCGGCAGAGTAGTAAGCCTTGATCCCCGAAAGGATCTGCTTCGTCTGATTGCCGATCTTAACCTGGGAGCAGAGAAGCTTCTTGGACTTGGGTACCTCTTCACACTTTACGATCTCGCCGACCACAAACTGACACTTGTCAAAGTCACCGTACTCGATCTCGTCCTTGAGAGTAACCTTGATCCCTTCGTCTTCCTCTTTTGTTTCGGCCGGTGCCTCCGCTGCCTTGCGTGCCTCAAACATCGCATCCGCCTTCTCGACAACTTCCTTGATATCGAGTCTGGCAAAAAGGATCTCCGGTTGATCCGTCACCTTCGTACCGCTTACATATCCGCCAAATGTACCCAGTGTATCAAAATCACGAAGCTCTCCGTTTAACTGTGCCGCGATCTTTCGCGCAGTCCCGGGCATAAACGGCTCCAACAGGGAGGTTCCGCACAAAATCCCCTCTACCAGATTGTAGAGGACCGTTGCAAGACGATCCTTCTTGGCCTCATCCCTGGCCAGAGCCCAGGGTTCCGTTTCATCGATATACTTATTCAGACGCTTGAAGACATTGAAGATTTCCGTCAGGGCATCTGCCACACGCAGACCGTCCATCTTTTCTTCCACCTTGCGGTAAGTGTCCGTAACCACGCTCTTTAAATCGTCATCCACGGCCTTCTGTGCCGGGTCACTGCTCTCTCCCCTGTTCTCCACTACTCCGCCGAAATACTTGTTGCTCATGGAGATCGTACGGTTAACAAGGTTTCCCAGTGTATTCGCCAGATCGGAGTTGATACGCTCTACCAGCAGCTCCCAGGAAATGGTTCCGTCGTTTTCAAAAGGCATCTCATGCAGCACAAAGTAGCGCACCGCGTCCACGCCGAAGAAATCCACCAGCTCATCGGCATATAAAACGTTACCCCTGGACTTACTCATCTTCCCGTCTTCCTGCAAAAGCCAGGGATGTCCGAACACCTGCTTCGGAAGCGGGATGTCGAGGGACGCCACACGCCTGATCGGAGCGTCCAGCTCGTCGAAGATCTCCTCCTGGATCATGGCTGCCCACTCTGCGCCGAGGCCTGCGGTCTTGTTGGACTCTTCGACGATGACGCAGCGATGGGTCTTGGAGACAGACTCGAACATCGCTTCCTTATCGACCGGGACAATGGTACGCGGGTCGAGGACCTCGCAGCTGATACCCTCAGCAGCGAGCTTCTCCGCTGCTTCGAGCGCCTTGGAGACCATCAGGCCGACAGCGATGATGGTAACATCCCTGCCCTC
>CALDIE010000084.1 GCA_937901625.1 uncultured Lachnospiraceae bacterium | reverse complement strand
TATCCATTTTTATAGATAATATTATATATTCTGATTTTTTTGATATTTTAAATGAATAATTATCATTACCTATTCCTATTTGATTAAAATAATTATTTTTTAATGGTTCAATGAAATCTATATAATGAAAATCGGTAAATATGTGCTGTTTAGCGTATATATTTTTAACGGAAAACGGAGGCTGTTATGACGATTAATACCGAAGATCTGATCAACAGTATTATGGCAAGTTTCGACAGGATCGATTTTATCAGGACGGAAGATATCCCTAATCTGGATCTGTATATGGATCAGGTGACAGGTTTTATAGATTCTCACTTAAAAAATACGGCGCGCTACCATGGAGAAGAGAGAATATTGACCAAGACCATGATCAATAATTATGCAAAGAACGATCTGCTGCCGCCACCGGAAAAGAAGAAGTATAACAAAGAACATATCATCATTCTGATCTTTATTTATTATTTTAAAAATATACTCTCCATCAATGATATTCAAAACATGCTCCATCCGATCACGGAAAAGTATTTTGGAAAGGATGGAGATATAACTGTCTCTGAAATCTATGACAAGGTTATATCACTGGAAAAAGATCAGTTGGAAGGTCTTAAGCGCGATGTATTGGAGAAGTATAAAACAGCACAGTCCTGCTTTGAAGAAGCAGGGGAAGATCAGGAGTTTTTGCAGACGTTTTGTTTTATCTGCCTTCTTACTTATGATGTATATGTAAAGAAACTCTTAATCGAAAAGATGATCGACGGATATATGGAGTCGAACGGACAACAGGATAAGAAAAAAGAAAAATAAAACATCGAAATCACGATGGCATAAGACGATCTAAAAGATGTCATACGGAGATGGGTGTTTTGAGAGGAAGGATATAATTGTGGATAGTATAGAGTTGGCAAAAAAAATACGTCTGCATGCAATCGATATGGTAAATCACGCTCATGCTTCGCATATTGCCGGAATATTATCTGTAGCGGATATTATTGCGGTATTATATGCAGAAGTTCTGAAGTATGATCCGCAAAATCCCAATGACCCTGCCAGAGATCGTTTTGTTTTGAGTAAGGGACATAATGGTGTTGCCGTATACGCTGCATTGGCTGAATGCGGTTTTTTTTCAGTAGATGATTTGGATACTTATGGTGATGACGGTAGTGCTTTTTCCTGTCATATTTCACACAAAAATGTTCCGGGAATTGAGGTTTCCACGGGGAGTCTGGGACATGGAGTCGGGATTGCCTGCGGCATGGCATTACATGGAAAGTGTCGCGAAAAAGATTATAAAGTTTATTCCGTAATTGGAGACGGAGAATGTGATGAGGGGTCGATTTGGGAGATGGCGATGCTTTCGGCACAGCATAAATTAGATAATTTTACGGTTATAATTGACAGAAACAGAATGCAGGCGATGGGCTTTTGTGAGGATATTATTAACACAGATCCCCTAAAAGAAAAATGGGAGGCCTTTGGCTGGATGGCAATAGAAATGGTTGATGGACACGATCACAGACAACTGTTGGATTCTTTCAATCAGAAACATCCCGGAAAACCCAAAGTGATCATAGCGAATACTATTAAGGGAAAAGGTGTTTCTTTTATGGAAAATAATTTGTTATGGCATTATAGGGCTCCACAGGAAGAATATTATTATTTAGCAAAAAAAGAATTGGAAAGGTTATAGAAATGAGGACACATGTCATCAACCGCCTTGTTGAAAAAGCCAGAGAGAATAATAAAATTGTTCTTTTGGTCGGGGATTTAGGGTTTCATGTTGTTGAAGATTTTCAATGTGAATTTCCGGATAGGTTTATTAATTGTGGTATTGCTGAACAAAACATGATGGCAGTAGCCAGTGGCATGGCAAAAGAGGGAGATATTGTATTTGTTTATTCGATCGGCAACTTTCCGACTTTACGTTGTCTGGAACAGATAAGAAACGATGTTTGTTATCATCATGTGAATGTTAATATTATTTCCGTAGGAGGAGGATTTTCTTACGGTACCCTGGGAATGAGTCACCATACTACTGAGGAATTGGCTATATTAAGGGCATTGCCCGGAATAAAAGTATATGCGCCGGCTGATTTTCACGAGGCCGTTTCGGTTCTTGACGATGTGATCGGAGATCCTTCTCCTACCTATATGAGACTGGCAAGAGGATCTGATCAGGAGTTTTATGATGAAAGTTTTAACGGGAATATTCAGAAGTTGATTCCATACGATGTAAAATGGGATGAGCAAGTAGATGTATCGATCGTATCTTCCGGTCCAATTCTTGAGGAAGCGATAAATGTTCAGAATGTGCTTAACAGTTATGGGATTAGAACTAATCTATTTTCCAGCCCGGCAGTGAAGCCGCTAGACGAGGAAGGCTTGATTCGGATAGGCAAGAAATCGAGGCTCATTATATCGATTGAGGAACATAATGTGCTTGGTGGACTCGGAGGAGCTGTGGCGGAAGTTTTAGCCGGACAAAATCAACATGCGCCTTTGCTGCGATTTGGCTTGCCGGATGTATATTCCGGGGAAGTAGGAAGCAGGGAATATCTTCGGAAATATTATGGAATAGACGCAGAAAGTATTGTTAAAAAAACTGTGGAAAGAATGAATTATTTATGAGAATAGTAATTACCGGAGCAACTTCTTTTATTGGAAAAAGTCTTGTAAGGCGTTTATCCTTAAATGGTCATGATTGTACTTTAATCGTCAGACCAGGAAGAAGCCATGGGGGGGAAGCGTTGCCTGAGGGGCATTGGATAGAAATGGATATGTCTGCTTACGGTCATATGCATGAATATACCGGAGATGTTGATTGTGTTGTCAATCTTGCCTGGCCGGGGACAAGAGGTCGGGACCGGATGGATGCGGCAATGCAGGAAGCCGGTTATCGATATACAATGGACGTTGTCCGGAGTTATGCAAAAGGAGGTTGCGGACTGATCGTTACAGCCGGCAGTCAGGCTGAGTATGGAGTACGGAATGGGGTAATACATGAAACGGATGAATTAATCCCCAATACGGAATACGGGAAATATAAGGCTGCATTGTTTTCGGATGCGTTTGATATTTGCGAAAAAAGAAATATAACATTGATCGAACCACGTTTTTTCAGTCTTTACGGACCGGGGGATTATGAGGAGACGATGATCATTGATATATTAAAAAAGATGCTGTTGAATGCCAGATGTGATCTGACATTAGGAATCCAAAAGTGGGATTATTTATATGTTGATGATGCGGTAGAAGCCTTAGTTTTGTTGATTGAAGGAAAGGGATCGTCGGGGGCTTATAATTTTGCCAGTGGAGATGTACGCCAACTGCGCAATTATATTGATGAAATGAAGCAGATTACAGGTAGTCGTTCTGAATTAAATTATGGGGCTATACAATATCCCGAAACAGGAATGGTCAGTTTTGTTGCGGATATAAGTAAATTAAAGAATACAGTTAAATGGGAAGCGAAAACATCTTTTGAAAAAGGGGTAAGGACGGTGTTGGCGTCGTTATGAAGAAAATCAGTATTGTTATTCCTTGCTACAACGAAGAGGAAAATGTTGTTCCTATGAGCAAGGCAGTAGTTGATCTGTTTCAAAATGAATTGAAGGATTATAAATATGAGATCATTTTTATGGATAATGATTCCCAAGACGGAACAAGAAAGCTTTTAAGAGAAATATGTAAGGAAAATATTCGGATTAAAGCTATTTTTAATGCAAAAAACTTTGGACAGTTTAATTCGCCTTATTACGGATTATTACAATCTACAGGTGACTGTACGATCCTGTTGTGCTGTGATTTTCAGGATCCTGTGGAACTGTTGCCACAGATGGTAAGGGAGTGGGAGAATGGGAATAAGATAATTGTGATGCAAAAGGATCATAGCGAAGAAAATAAGCTGATGTATTTTCTTCGCTCGTGTTATTACAAAGTGATCCGTAAATTTTCTGAAGTGGAGCAAATTGAGCATTTTACGGGATTTGGACTTTATGATAAGAGTTTTATAGAAGTCTTGAGAGAACTTAATGACCCTACTCCATTTTTACGTGGAATCGTAGCGGAGCTGGGGTTTGGAATAAAAATCATTCCATATACGCAACAAAAAAGAAGAGCCGGAAAAACATCCAATAATTTTTCTACATTATATGATGCTGCGATGCTGAGTGTGACGTCCTATACAAAAATCGGACTGAGAGTGGCAACCTTTATGGGCTTTGGTATAGCGTTTCTGTCGGCTATAATTGCCATTGTATATTTAGTGTTGAAGTTGATATTCTGGGATCAGTTTGTTGCCGGTACAGCGCCTATCGTAGTAGGAATGTTCTTTTTAGGAGCAGTTGTGATGATTTTTTTGGGAATCATGGGAGAATATGTTTTAAGTATTAATCAACGATTAATGAACCGTCCCCTTGTGATAGAGGGTGAGAGAATTAATTTTGATGAAAAAGAAGAAATGAAAGTCTAAAGAAGGAGAGGTATTAATGATGTCGGAAAAATGTTTTATTTGCGGAAAAAGAATTGATATATATAAAAAGTCCAATTATTCTCCAAAGGAAATGTCGTCCTATTCTTTTTCGTCCAGAAAAATACCGGAATATATGCATTGGGATTTATATGAATGTAAAAATTGTCATATATTATACGCCAAGTGTCCGATGGAAAAAGAAAGTATATTTAAAGAATATGAGCAGGCTGACTATGACAGTACGAAAGAGGCTTGCTATGCAAGTGAAACTTATTACAAATACCTGTTAAAAAAAGCACCGGATTTTCAAAAAGAGGATGCTTTGGATATAGGTACGGGTAATGGTTCGTATTTGTTGATGCTTAAGGAAGGGGGAGTCAAAAATGTTGTGGGAGTGGAGCCATCCAGATCCCCTATTGAGGCAGCGGATACCAGAGTAAAAAGCACTATCATTAATGCACCTTTTTCAGCGGAATTATTTGAAAATGAGTCATTCGATATGATTTCGTTGTTTCAAACGATCGAACATATTCCGAATACCAAAAGTACGATCCGGGATATAAAAAAGATATTAAAACC
This sequence comes from uncultured Lachnospiraceae bacterium, assembly GCA_937901625.1. GTDB lineage: Bacteria > Bacillota > Clostridia > Lachnospirales > Lachnospiraceae > NK4A136. Next base: position 436 of record CALDIE010000084.1, on the reverse strand, counting down.
GAGCGGATTGTTTTATGTAGTGTGTCATGATTATCTTTCTCCCGTAAACAGGATCTTAGGGTTTAGATCGCCGATATATGATATTGAACATTTGCAGATTTTTTCTAAAAAAAGCATTTACAGACTTATGAAAAAAGCCGGCTTTACAAATATTAAAGTCTTTCAAAATGTTGAAAGTTTTAAATGTTAAAAGCAATAGAGCTTTTGAAATTTTGCATGATAAAATTTCGAAAAGTTTTTATTTCGAAAATTTATTTAATTTATTAATATTTCTTTTTAAAATATTTGCTTTTTTACATATATTAATTTGCATTCATATTTTTCTTGGATGGCAAAGATATCCAAATTGGATGGTTCATATAAATATAATTGATGAAAATATAATTATTAAATATATTTGTTCATTTTATTTCATAATTGAAACAATGACCACTGT
>CALDIE010000083.1 GCA_937901625.1 uncultured Lachnospiraceae bacterium | reverse complement strand
GGGGCGATTCCATCACGTTCTCGCTGCGGTCCGAAGACGGCGACGAGGGCTATCCCGGCGCAGTGGAATTCCATGCGCATTATGGACTTCCGGGGCTGGTCGGCCGCGTGCTTGCGATCTGTTACCGCGCAACATCCGACCGTGTCACCGCATGGAATCCGACCAATCACGCCTACTGGAATCTGAACGGACACGACAGCGGCGATGCGCGCGGACATCTTCTGGAACTCCCTGCGGACCGGTACGTACCGGTCGACGGCGCTTGCATCCCGACAGGCGGCGATGCGGACGTAACAGGTACGCGATTCGATTTCCGGAAGCTTCGCCGTATCCTCCCAAAGCGCGGTTGCACTGATCCTGATTCCGGGGGCAGTGATACCTGCCACAAATTCTCCCTTTTCGTTGACAAGATCATAGGTTGTTGCCGTTCCGAAATCCATCACCAGCACCGGTCCGCCGTATTTTTCATAGGCAGCCACCGCATCCACGATACGATCCGGTCCGATCTCCTTGGGATTTTCCGTAACGATATGTATTCCGGTTTTAACCCCCGGTCCGACGATCAACGGTTTATGTTTTAAATATCTTTCAACCGAATTCACCAAAGCATGCATGACATTGGGTACCACGCTGGAAATGATGACACCTTTTAAATGAGCCGGGCTTGCTTCGCAATACTTTAACAGTTCCAGGATCACCACACCGTACTCGTCCGATGTCCTGGGTGTCCCGGTCATAATACGAAAAGAGGCTTTTAACTCCTCTTTATCGAAAATTCCGAAAGTTATATTTGTATTCCCCACATCTACCGTTAACAGCATTTTTCCCTCCATAACACTTACCTCGCTCACTCATCCAAACTCTCGTGCAGGATGAATACACGGTAAAACATGCGAAGATCCTCAAACAATCCTTCCCTGTATTTCATTACCTGCCTGACCATCATCCCGGCATTGATCTCATCGTAAAGGTAATCGTCTTCCGCAGCCTGCGTATCGAGCATGACACTTCCATCCTCATCAAAAGATATGGTAAAGATACCGCCCACATCCTCTGTAAACATAACACAAAGGATATGCAGTTCCTCCTGAATCGCCTGCGGGATCTTTCCGAAATCCTTTTTGTTGAAAAAGTATTTTTGCTCGTAGGCATTTGCGCCGCATAAAACGATCCTGCCGTCCAGGAGATTATTCTCTTCCCCTTCGGCTTTTAAATCCTTCTCCCTCTCTTCTTCCATGATCCTCTCCTCTATACATATCCGTAGACGCCCCGGACCGAAACCTCTCCGGAAGAAACTCTGCGGATACTCTTATCCGGCATCCTGATGATCAGCTCTCCTCTGTCATTGATCCCTTCGGCAATCCCTTTGTATGACCCCTTCGGGTCGAGCACACAGACCTCTCTCTTGCGATTGATCAGATAACTGTCATAAATATCCACAAACGCCGAAAGATCCTGCTGTTTTTCAAACAATCCGTAGTAATACTCAAAAAACTCCATCACGCCCACCACGATCGGCGTACGTTCCTGTTTTTCTCCCGTAACCATGCGAAGAGAAGTTGCGATTTCCGATACCTCTTCCGGGAACTCATCCTGGTTTACATTGATCCCCACTCCGATAACTACGTCATGGATATAGTCCATCTCCGCGTTCATCTCGGTTAAGATCCCGCATACCTTTTTGTCATTGATCAGAACATCATTCGGCCACTTGATCCTGACATCCATATCTCTGTAGAGATTGTGAAGTACTTCCGCTACAGCCACTCCCATCACCAGAGTAAGCATGGGAGCGCATTGAGGTGAAATTTCCGGGCGAAGCAAGAGGCTGAAGGAGATACTGCTGCCGACCGGTGAATACCAGCTCCTTCCACGCCTTCCTTTTCCGCCGGTCTGCGTATCCGCCACAACCAGTGTACCGTTTCCCGCGCCTGCATCGGCAAGATTTTTTGCATCTGTATTGGTGGATTCCGTTTCCTCACGAAAATATACTTTTTTGCCTATCCACTCTGTGTTCATACGGCTCATCAACTCCACCGCATTGAACACCTGCGGATAACTGACCAGTCTGTATCCCTTATTGGTCACAGCCTCGATATCATACCCTTCTTCCCGTAACTGCCCGATCAGTTTCCAGATGGCTGTTCTCGATACCCCGAATTTCTCGCACAGTTCCTGACCGGATATGTAATCCGTGCTGTTTCTCAATAAACGCAACAATTCCGCTTTCATCTGCTCATATCTCCAACCATTTTACTTATCTTCAGGCAAGGAAAACTCTGCACCCAATGTTGCTGCCATCACAGCCTTGATCGTGTGCATCCGGTTTTCCGCTTCCTGGAAAACTCTTGACTGCGCGCCTTCAAACACTTCATCCGTTACTTCCATTTCACTGAGGCCAAAGCGTTCGCCGACTTCCTTACCGATCTTGGTCTTATGATCGTGATATGCCGGCAGACAATGTAAGAATACAGCGCTTTCCTTTGCCGCGCTCATTAACTCCTTTGTTACGCGGTACGGAGTAAGTGCCGCAATCCTCTCAGCCCATACTTCATCGGGTTCTCCCATGGACACCCAGACATCCGTATAGATCACATCGGCGTCTTTTGCCGCCTCGAACGCATCTTCCGTAAGCAGGATCGTCGAACCGCTTTCCTTTGCGTACTCCTCGCATTGCTCTACAAGTTTGGGATCAGGAAAATATTCCTTTGGCGCGCCTGCAGCGAAATGAATACCCATTTTACTGCACGCGATCATAAGCGAATTGCCCATGTTATATCTGGCATCTCCCATGTAGGCTAACTTTAAGCCCTTAAGATCCTTTCCGAAAATTTCTCTTATCGTAAGGAGATCGGCAAGCATCTGCGTGGGATGATACTCATTGGTAAGTCCGTTCCATACGGGCACCGGTGAATGCAAGGCAAGTTCTTCAACGATCTCCTGTCCGTAGCCTCTGTACTCAATACCCTCAAACATACCGCCCAATACTCTTGCCGTATCGGCGATGCTCTCCTTTTTTCCGATCTGGGATCCCGACGGATCGAGATAGGTGCATCCCATTCCGAGGTCATGA
>CALDIE010000082.1 GCA_937901625.1 uncultured Lachnospiraceae bacterium | reverse complement strand
ATGATCAATGTAAAGGGCGAAACGGTCACAGCGGATGACAGTCTGGCAGGATCTGTCGAGGAAACGGACGGCACGTTCACCCTCTCCGGAATCGAATATAAAAGCGGCGACTACAGCGATACCCTGCTGAGCGCCAGCAATTCCGACGTTGTCCTGAATGGCACGAACATCACCATGAATGTGGATGAAGCTGTCTCCGGCACTGAGTCCGCCGGAACAGCGGCCTATGTGGATTCCGGCACGCTGACGATCTCCGATTCCACCATCGAGGTGGACGGCGCGGGGCGCTACACCGTCGCGGCCACGGGCACAGCTACGATGGTGGTGGAGGATTCCGTGATCATGGGCAGGTCGACGATTCGTGCGGGCGCCGTCGTGCGTCACAGTATCGTGGCGGAAAATGTGGTGATCGGGGACAATGTGGTCCTGGGGGAAGGCACCTATGCCGTCAGCAAGCTGGACACCCGGGTATATGCCAGCGACCTGGTTACCGTTTCGGCGGATTATGAAGACAGCAAGTCAAATCCTTATAAGGCGTCCAGCAATGTCTCGATCCCGGTGTATCAGGAAGCCAGAGTTGACAGCGGCGACGCGGAAATCCTTCCGGAAAGTGTGGCAGTTGGCGGAAGCACCAATGTAATGTTCCAGATCTACAACCTGGGTAAGACAACTCTCTACAATGTAAAGGTGGATTTTGTCGGGGATACGATCACGGGCGGAAGCACCTTTATAGGAAAGCTTGAACCCGGTGCTACCGGAAATGTGGACGCGATGGTAAATGCCATTGCGCCTACGATGGATGATGGTACGGTTACGGCCGTTATCTCATACGAGGATGAAGCGGGCAATGTGACTACTATCGACAAGCCGATCTCTGTCTATGTCTATGAGGAAAACTATGATTACGGTGATTACGGTGATATGGGTTATGACGATTATTATGGTGAAGACATGGAAGGCGATGGCGGAAACGGTATTCCCAAGGCTGTTTGGATCGGCGGAGGGATCGGAGCCGTAGCGCTTGTCGGCATCATCGTGGGCATCGTAAAGCACAACAAGAAGAAAAAGGCTCTTTTGGCAGAGATGGAAGCGCTGGATGATTGATGTGAAAAGGAAAGGATGGAAGACAGAAAGTGAAGATATCTGATCTTTTGGGAATGAGTATTACCAGTCTCTTCAAACGAAAGGTCCGTACCATCTTGACCGTGTTGGGTGTGGTGATCGGCACAACATCCATTATCGTGATGCTTTCTCTGGGTATAGGCATGAAGGAAGCGATGCTCGAGGAATTGCAATCCTACGGTAGTCTGACAACGATCGAGGTAAGGGAACCCTATAGCAGAGATGGTTCGGATGATAAGAAGGAGATGCATCTGGATGATGAACTGGTAGAATTGTTTTCACATATGGAGCATGTCACATCTGTGTCGCCGCAGCTTGAAGTGATGGTATATATCCGCAGCGGGATCTACGGCACGTATACGTCGGTGATCGGTATGACACCGCAGTCTATGGAACGTATGGGAATGAAATTGGGAGACGGAGAGTTTCCTCGTTCCGATTCGGAACTGGCTTTTGTATACGGAAACCAGTTGCTGATGCAGTTGGAAAATACCAAAACACATACTTATTCCTACTGGGAGGATGGAGTCCTCCCGAATGTCAATTGGATGAATGATCCGGTCTATGTGATCTTTGATACATCCGGGTATCAAAGAGCGGGACAGCAGGATGAAAACGGACAGATCATCGCAATGCCAAAGAAGTATTTGATCCCCACAAGCGGTGTTGTGGCAGGAGGAACGGATGATTATAACAGTTATTCCTGGAATGTCTATTGTAATATCGAGGCACTGAAGGCAGCGTTGCAGAGGGAGTTTAAGAACTCCGCGATCCCGGGGCAACCGACAAGATCCAATGGTAAACCCTACAAAGAGATTTTCTATAATTCCATTATGGTAGAAGTGGATGATATGGAAAATGTCACGGAAGTGCAGGCATTGATCAATGATATGGGATATCAGAGCTATGCCGAGATGGAATGGCTTGAGTCCAGCATGCAGGAGATGAACATCATCCAGGCAGTTTTGGGAGGCATAGGCGCTATCTCTTTGTTTGTCGCGGCGATCGGTATTGCCAATACAATGATGATGTCAATCTATGAGAGAACAAAAGAGATCGGGATCATGAAGGTGATCGGATGCAGGATCAGGGATATTCAGGCGATGTTTTTGATCGAAGCAGCCTATATCGGTGTGATCGGCGGCGTTGTGGGCGTAGGTCTCAGTTACGCGCTCGTAGCGGTGATCAATCACTTTGTTACGCCGGATCTGTTGGGGTACGGCAACGGAAGCATAGCCAGAATTCCCATATGGTTATGCGGCATTTCGATCGTCTTTGCCGGACTGATGGCTATGCTGGCGGGGCTTTTTCCTTCGATCCGGGCCATGAAATTAAGTCCTTTGGCGGCTATCCGTTCGGAGTAGGGAAATGTACCCAATAGAAACCCAATAGAAAATAAGCGTCAAATATTGTGAAAATGATACAGAAAAATCTAAATTCAGGTTTGGTATTGTTGCAAGAATACCATGAATTATTGTATAATGACAATGTGGTTGGGCGGTTTCGTGACCGTCCGGCTGTTGTAACGGATAATGATTGCGATTAAGAACAGATAATACTCGATCAGGGGAAAGACAAGATGGAACTATCTGAAATCAAAAAAATCTGCCTTCGTTGTATGGAAATCAGTGATAACGAGGGAATCTGCCCTTATTGCGGGAAAGAGAAGGCCGGTCAGCAGACCTGGTCAAAGGCACTTGCTCCCGGAACGGTTCTGAATAGTAAGATTCTCATTGGTAATATTCTCGGAAAAGGCGGCTATGGTATCACATACATCGGATACGATATGCTGCTTGAGTATAAGGTTGCCGTCAAGGAGTTTTTCCCGGACGAGATGGTTGATCGTGCCGAGGACGGAAAGACGGTTCTTGTACTGGATGAGGTAAATGACGAGGAGTACCAGAAGGAAACCAAGGCGTACTTAAGAGAAGCCAGAGTGCTTGCCGAGTTCTCCAAGTTTCCCGGTATTGTTGTAATTAAAGATCTCTTTTATGAGAACAATACCGGTTATCTTATTATGGAATTTTTGCAGAGCGGAAATCTTCGTAAATATGTGGACAGTCACGGCGGGTGGCTTCCCGTTGAAGAGGCGCTCGAATTGATGGAGCCAGTTATCAGCATTTTGGGAAGACTTCACAAGTCCGGATTGATCCACAGGGATATTTCTCCGGACAATATTATGATGGACGGAGACGGCAGCGTGAAACTGATCGACTTCGGCGGATCAAGAAAGTTAGGATTAAACAATCAGCAGGTATTCCTCGGAAAATGGGGATTTGCCCCTTTGGAACAGATGCTGAGCAAGATATCGGAGCAGGGACCGTGGACGGATATATACGGAATCTGCGCCACTTTGTATTGCATGATGACGGGAGATGTTCCGCAGTCATCCTATGAGAGAAATGAAAAGGATGAGTTGATCGATATCGCCAACTACACGATCCAGATCGACAAGCGTGTGGCGAAGGCGATCATGAAGGGACTGTCGATGGATCCGAAGGGACGTCAGCAGTCGATCGAGGAACTCTACCAGGATCTGTACGGCGTTCCCTTAGACCGGAAGTCGACGCAGCCCGTCTTTCAGGAAAAACAGTCCAGTATCTTAAAGGATCGGAATGGCCGGATCTGGTTTGGCGAATATCCGATGGATGAGCTTACCGGTTCACAGTTGACTTCCGATATCGTCTATGCGGACTTTGACAGGGATGATGTGGCGACGGTCGGAGAGATGAGGATTCTTCGTATGCCGGTATTTAAGGAAAACTTTTCCACGGAAAACAGCAACATTCTTTCGATGATGCGTGTGCGTCAGAATATGGCGGAAGAGATTACCGGATATCGTTACTTTGTATTTAACGCTCTTTCATGGAAGATCGTGTCTGAGAGAGGGAATCGGGTAACCTTGCAGGCGGAATACATTCTGGATTTTCAGCCTTTTGACGATAAGAAGTATCTGAAGATGTCGGAGAAAGATATCGCGAAGGTTCGAAGCGGAATCTATTGGGAGAAGAGTTCTATCAGAGAATGGCTTAACTCCGTATTTGTAAGACGTGCCTTTAAGAAGGAGGAACGCGAAAAGTTAAAGACGACCAAGATCAGCACTCCGGTATCCGCTCTGTCGGAGAGAACAACCTACGATAAAGTATATCTTCCTTCGGTGGAGGAAGTCCGCTACGGATTTGATATGGATGCTTCGCTTCAGAGAGGAAAGACCAGAAGAGAGCTGGATACAGCGCCGTGTTCCCAGTACGCTGCGGGTCTTGCCGGTAAGGCACTGCTTCACAGCGACTACGGTCTGCGTTCGAGAGGACACATAGATGAGAAGGAATCCTACCGTTGTGCTGAAAGTTATGAAGGACTTGCGCTGTCGGACAATCATTTAACGGTTTGGTATCTGAATAAATGTATGGGAATCCGTCCTGTTATCTGTGTGGATGCGGATGAAATTGAAAACCTGGTATAATTTTTAGGAAGTGATTGGGTGAGGTTATGGCGACATATGTAATCAGTGACATACACGGGCATTATCATGAATTCCTTGAGATGCTGAAGGTTTTGAACTTTTCAGACGCGGACTTCATGTATGTGCTGGGCGATGTGATCGATCGAGGACCTGAGGGGCTGGATATCATCAACGATATCCGGTCCAGAAAGAACATGCAGATGTTTTTGGGTAACCATGAGCTGATGATGATCAACGCCATTAAGTATGTGGAAGAAACAGGCGATTGTCGTGTGACGATCGAAAATATGGATGATCATCTTACACCTTTGCAGTTGTGGACGCATGCGGCTAACGGCGGAGAGGGAACTTTTGAAGAAATGATGGCTCTTTCGCCAAAAGGAAGAGAGGATATGGTGGGATTCCTAAAATCCCTTCCTCTGATCAAGCGCTTTAAACTGGGTGGAGTATCGTACCATCTTTCTCATTCCTATTCGTTGCCGAGACGTTTTGGAAATACTGTATATCAGGATCATGTCAGCAAGAAGGAAATGGAGAGGATCGTCTGGGACAGTCTTCTCGACCGGGAGGGAAATCCTTATGAAACACCGGAAGAATATCCTTTTTACTACAAGAGGGATACATATGTGGTAGGTCATATCTTCACACAGCGTCTCAGCCATCTGGACGAAAGCGGAAAGGCGAAGATCTTTAAATGTAATAAATACAGAGGATACAGGATCATTGACCTTGATTGCGGAATGGCACTTAATTGCCGTTCTTCGAGACTCGGTTGCATGTGCCTGGAGACAGGGGAGGAATTCTATATTTCCCTGATGGATGATGAGGCAAACGACAGCCTTTTCGGGGTGTGATGAGAGCAGGATGATGTGATCTTTGTAATAATGCGGTTTTTATATAGAAAGTAGAGAGAATATTGCGATGGGCAGGCTTGTGATACTATTATTCATTTTCTTTATCGGAAGTGTTTTCGGTTGGTGTCTGGAGCTGGTTTTTCGCAGATTTTTCTCCGGAAACAACCCGGAACATCGATGGATCAATCCGGGTTTTTTGATGGGACCGTATCTGCCGATCTACGGATTTGGTCTGATGACATTGTATTTGCTGGCAAGTATTCCGATCCCGGATGTGGGGAAAGTATGGCAGCAGAAACTGATCCTCTTTATCGTTATGGCTGTGGCTATGACAGTGATCGAGTATATAGCCGGAATCATCTTTATCAAAGGGATGCATGTGCGTTTGTGGGATTACTCCAAAATGTGGGGGAATCTGGACGGGATCATCTGTCCGCTTTTCTCCTTCTTCTGGGCGTTGCTCGGCGCGGCGTATTATTTCTTTATTCACCCGCATATACTTGATTCGCTGGAATGGTTGTCCCAAAATCTGACATTCTGTCTGGTGATCGGATTTTTCTATGGAGTGTTTACCATTGACGTGGTATACTCCATACAGCTGGTTCAAAAGATTCGTCAGTATGCAGAGGAAAAGCAGGTCGTTGTCAAATACGAGCTTTTAAAGGCTAATATCCGGAAGGCTACGGAAGAGGGAAGAGAAAGAGGAAAAGAAAAGATACACTTCCTTCTGGCTTTCCAGTCTGCGGTTCCTTTGCGGGAACATTTGGAAAAGTATGTGGAGCTGATGCAGGCGTTCCATGACAATCCGCTGGCGGAGGTAAAAGAAGCCGTTACCGTGGTGGTAAGTGAAGCGACTGACGCAGCGGTGGACGCAATGGCGGATATTAAAGAAGGACTTAAGGAAAGAATCGGCCGTTCGGGAAAACGGGAGATCAAAGCTTTGGAAGATGAGTTAGTCGGGGAAGAAGTGGAAGAGCCGGAGACAGGGCAAAACCCGGATGACGAATGATATACACATGGATGGTGACATACAGTGGCATTGATGGTAGAACTGAAAAAATGGTATATCGACAAAGATGAGGATGCCTGGAAAGCGCACGGAGAGGCTTACGGGCATGACCGTTTTGAGGACGGGATGTTTTTGTCGACTTCAGAGATCGTATCGATCACGGTAGCCGGCAGGGAATTGGTTCTCGCTACGAGAAACAGCCGGTATTATTGCGATTTTTCTGAGGCGAATCTTAGGGATGAAAGTTTCTTTGAGGACGAAAATCTTTTTGTTGATGAGTATTATAAATCCGAAGTCCATCGCATGCAGCTGGCAAAGCAGCTTCAAAAGGTGATGGAGCAGGAAAAAAACGGAGAGGATGGGAAGGAGGAAGTGATCCCTTCTTCGCCGGCAGAGGTGGAGCGTTGTCTGGTATTTGTATTTTCTGAAAAGGAAGAGGACGGATTTAAGCACGGATATATGAAGTGTGAACCCATCGAGGATAAGTATTTCAAGAAGGATAAGAGGGTCGGGAGAAAGAAGGACTATATCACTCTGATACTTCACTGCAGGCAGGCACTGGATTTGGAGGAGGCGCAGCTGGCAGGCTTTGATGTGGTGTCGGAAGGAGATCTTGAGTACCGCTATACCCTCGAGAAGGGCAGGGTCGCTTTTTACCGTTGGTCGGAGTACAACGGCCCGATCTTTGTGGAGAACGCGGGAACCGAAGGGATAGAGATCGATACTCCGGTGGGATATTTCTACATTCCGGCAGGGGCGACAAGCAGGATCGCGACAGATAACCGCCTGGGCCGGCTGACGGAACATAAAGTAGTATAACTCGAGCTGTATATTGCGTCCGAAAGGGCGCATTTTCTATGGCAAATATATCAGATAAGGAGAGACGTAAATGAAAAACGTATGGAAAAAAGTATTGGCAGTTACAATGATGACTGTACTTGTTTTGAGCGCTTGCGCCGGAAAGGAAAGCGGGAGCAGCGTAGAACCCGTGCAGGTTCGCATAGGGTCATTAAAAGGTCCGACAACAATGGGACTTTTACGTATGATGGCACTTAGCGACGCGGAAGAAATCATGGAGGGAGTACAATATACCTTCACCATGGCAACAGATGCGTCGGAGATCTTAGCGGGCGTTGCAGGAGGAGACTATGATATCGCTTTAGTTCCCGCAAACCTTGCTTCCACAATCTATCAGAAAACAGAGGGTGGCATCACGGTACTCGATATCAATACCCTCGGTGTGCTCTACATGGTAAGCGGTGATGATACGATCTCATCGGTGGAAGACTTAAAGGGACATACGATCTATACGACGGGGAAAGGTCAGACGCCGGAGTATGTATTGCATTATATTCTTGAACAAAACGGAATGAAGGAAGGAGATGTTACGATCGAGTATAAGTCTGAGGCTACTGAAGTGGCAGCGGTTCTGGCACAGGATCCGACGGCGGTGGGAATGCTTCCGCAGCCCTTTGTTACGGTGGCTCTGGCGCAAAATGAATCCCTTAAGATCGTTCTGGATATGACAGAAGAATGGGAAAAGATCGGAGGCGAAAACGGTTCATCTCTTGTAACCGGTGTGACGATTGTTCGCGACACCTTTTTGGAAGAGCATCCCGTGGCAGTTGCGCTTTTTATGGAAGAGCATAAAAAGAGTGCGGAGTTTGCGGTATCGGATGTGACGACTACGGCTTCTTATGTTGCGGAGAGAGGCATTATCGAAAAGGCGCCTGTTGCCGAGAAGGCACTCCCGTATTGCAATATCGTATATATCGATGGCGATCCCATGAAGCAGGCATTATCTTCTTATCTTGAAGTTTTGTTTGAACAGGATCCCTCGTCGGTAGGAGGGGCACTTCCCGGAGATGATTTCTACTATTCCAGATGATCACCGAAATTGAGGGCAAAAGG
>CALDIE010000081.1 GCA_937901625.1 uncultured Lachnospiraceae bacterium | reverse complement strand
TTCACACTTCCGGCCGGATTAAAATATTCCAGCTTAGCAAGCAGTGTCACATTCAGATTATGATTTTCCGTATAATTATTTAACTGTACTATCGGTGTGTTACCAACTAAGTCTGTGATTTTTTGATACACATTCATTGACATTTCCTCAGCTTTCATCTTTCTATCATCCCACCGTATTTATATTCCCATTAATTCGATAGGATTAATAAAAGTATATTCTGATTTACAGCTTCTGTCAATCCCCTTCGGGATGTCCATAATCATTTTCAGAAATTTGCCAATCTCATCATCGTCTTTGAGTTTCCAAGCCTTTTTCTCATTGTCCCACTTAACGCTATAATTGTATTTTAACCACTCCTTAACAGAGTATGTATCTCCGGCAATATAACCATCAGGAGATACATGCAAATATGCCCGCCCGCCGCGATTTCCAAATTCGTGTATTGTCATAATTTTATTTTAAAACTCCTTTTATATCAAAACAGCGTACAAACCCAAACGGCTGCCAATGAAAACGGTATGAATAAACCCATATGCAGAATATGCGTTTTTATGTTGAAGCCAAAGCTTGAAAATCCTTTGCAGCCTTCTGTTTCGGGATAGAAATGCTGAAAGAAGTGAGAATTTGTGAGCAGGAACAGGTCGTGTGCAGCTGTTTCTTCCTCTTTATTTTCGATATCAACATCATTTTCTTCTTCTTCTTTTACTATTTTCAAAATTGCATCTTTTATATAAAAATTAAATTTAAGATTATTCTCTTGTAAATCCCTTGTTGCTTTTTCTATTACTTTCTTTTTATTTTTCATTCTTAATAATTTCAAACAATAATCACAAAATTCTATATAGAATATTAATACTTTTTTTTCACTCATTAATAATAATAGACAATTTTTATAATTAAAATTAAAATCCGGTGATTCTTTTTTTTCTTCATAAATTTGATTATCTTTTGTTAAGCTTGTTGGATATTTTGATAAAGCTTGTTCACATAAATATTTTAAATATTTCAAGACATTTATTTCATTTATTTTATTAATTGGGTAAAAAAAATAATAATTTATACTCATATCAGGATTTAAAGTATTCTTTGCACTTAAAATAGCCTTTTGTAAATAATTAGAATCTCCATCATAAGTCATAAACCTCAAAAAATTGATTAATTCAAGTATTTGACTTTCTTGGAAATTAATATTTAAATTAAAAGTTTTATAAAAATCTTCATTTTTAAACAATTTTTTTTTAATTTCAATCAACGGCCAATTTCCAACCACTCCTGTTTCTAAAGAACTAATAGTTAAACTATATTCCGAAGTTTCATTTTTTTCTATAGAAAATCCATAATTTAATAAAAATCTGGCATTTGTTTTTTTTCCATAAGAATCAAATATTTCACTACCTTGTTCAATATTTTCGATAGCTTGGACAATAAAAGCATCTTTATCATCATCATAAAACCATTGAGTTTGTCTTGGTCTCCTATGGTTTAATAAATCAGCAAAAGGAACTAAAGCATCTGTTTTCACATCATGCATTGTAATTCCGAAAACTCTACTTGATATAATGCATCTTGCTTTACAAAATTTATCAAAGGAAAATTGCGAAAAATTTTTAACTTTCTCGCAAAGTTTATTATAATCCATTTGCATATCAATTTTTTTATTTATTACTAAATTCAAGAAAGGAGAGCCACATAAATATTCTAATTCATCATGATTATAAAAAATTGGGAAATTACCGTAATCTTTTGGTAATAAATCGAAATAATATTTATATAAAGGATTATTTTCTTCGAATAAAAGGAAACAACTTAATAAACAATGTTTTGGTGAATTCAATTCATGATGCATTAATTCGGATATTTGCTTCCCATATGGTTTACTTAAGACTAATTCTAATGTTATTAAACATTCTTTTGGTATTGATATAATCGTTTCATATTTAGATATATTAGTATTTGAAATTACCCCTCGGTAATCATTAGTATAAAATTTAATTTCCACTTTTGGAAAATAAGAATTATTTTTATATAAATTTTGCAAAAAAAATATATATAAAGGATAATCTTTAAATTCGTTAGATTTTGAAATTAATTCCTCTTTTTTATTTTCTAATAATAATTTTAGTTTTTTATTTTTTTTGTTTTCCAAAAATTTTTCTGCAGAAACAATATCATACATTTTTAAATAACTCAATAAAATTATATAATTAGCTTTACTAATGCAATTCTCATTTTCCAAAGATTTAAATGCATAACCCAAAGATAATTTATAAAATCCTTGTTCAAAATTACTTATGGCTCCACATATTTATTCACAAGTAAAAGGTAAAAATCTACCTCATTTTTAATAATATATTTTTAAAATCTATTTTAAATTTTTCTATTGCTTGGCTCATCAGTATTTGGTCATTTATTGTTTTACTAATTACTAAATCCAGAGAATAAAATATTGTGGTTTCTGCAATTTTACCTTTTTTATGATATTGCTTATCTATTAATCCATGATATCTTGAAATGATAATAAAATTTTTTTCTCATTTCATCTTTCATTGTTTATCTTTCTAATTAACGATACGTTTAAATTTTCGCTCCAGTTCCATACGGCTCATCGAAAAGATCGTAGGACGGCCGTGAGGACAATGATAGGGGTTTTCGAGTGTAAGTAATTCATCGAGCACGGCATTCATCTCCTGCGCGGAGATATGGTCACCGCCTTTTACGGCTGCTTTGCAGGCCATGGTAGCCAGCACATGATCGATGACTTCCGGCGTATTTTTTAAACTTCCCTTTACACTCAGTTCGTTTAAAATCTCCAAAAACAGATCTTTGGGGGAATTGCGATACAGGTCGTAGGGAATGGCGTAGATCGCATATTCCTTTCCGCCAAAGGACTCGATCTCAAAACCAAGATCCGCAAAGTAAGGCATATACTTTGTGAGTGTTTCCGCTTCGGCTGCAGTTAAAGATACCACCAGGGGCGGATTGCACTGTTGGGAATACACCTCATGCTCCCTGTAGCGTTTGATCAGCCGCTCGTAATTGACTTTTTCATGCGCGGCGTGCTGATCCACAAAATAGAGTTTTTCCTGATAGGAAAACAGCCAGTAGGTATCAAAGATCTGTCCGAGCAGCCGGTACTGTTTTCTGGCCGCAGCGGAGATCACCCGCTCTTTGGGGAGCATTTCGATCTGCGAAGGAGCTTTTTTCTCTTTATCCTCTTTATTTGCGACGGGAGGAATATACGGATCGGGTGTAACGGTTTTTTTGTATTCTTCCGGTTTTTTATAGTCGGTAACTTTGGTTTCATCGCTACTGAAATCGACTTCGAAAATATCCCTGATTGTTTCGGAGGAAATAGTCTCGGAAAAGAACGTCTCTTTCGGAGAGGAAATCTCCGGCTCTCTTCTATTTTTCTCAAACGGTTCGGGAGCCGAAACGGGTTCCTGTTTCTTCTTTACGCTTTCCAAAACGGTATCGGGGATCATTTCATTGGAATGAAGGGTCGTACTTACCGCATCACGTAAGGTATCAAAAAAAGTCTGCTGGTCGTGAAAACGGACATCCATTTTGGAAGGATGCACATTGACATCGATCTCTGTTGAAGAGATGCCGATATGGAGGACGCAAAAAGGAAACTTATGCTGCATCACATACG
This sequence comes from uncultured Lachnospiraceae bacterium, assembly GCA_937901625.1. Lineage (GTDB taxonomy): Bacteria > Bacillota > Clostridia > Lachnospirales > Lachnospiraceae > NK4A136. The sequence continues at coordinate 3,859 of CALDIE010000081.1, read as the reverse complement.
TTCGATACCCCTCTTCTATGCTTTTTGCTACGATATCGCTTCGGATATATCGCCGGTTGATAAAGTAATTTTCAAAATTGCGGTTGGGACGGTTGATCGCGGGTGTCCCGATATACCCGTCAATATGGATCCCGTTTTGTTCATAGGAAACGGGAACGATCTCTTTTGCGGTATCCTTACCGTAGATCCTGTAGATGACTTCTTTTAAGTCGCCGGTTCCGGGAGTCATAAAACGTGTTTTTCCGTTTAATACGAACTTATAAGAGATATCCGGACGGCTCATCGCCAGATGCTCCATCAGTTCGGAGATGATATTGCCCTCCGTAGTCGGAGACTTTAAAAATTTACGACGTACAGGCGTATTGTAAAAAAGGTGTGCTGCGATCACGGTGGTACCGTCGGGAGCGCCGATCTCTTCAAGGGACTCTGCCACGCCGCCGCTTATGGTATATTTATAGCCCATAAGATCTTCTGCGGGTTTGGTGATCATGGTCACTTTTGAAACGGAAGCAATGCTGGCTAATGCTTCCCCCCTAAAACCCATGGAGCTTAAATGTTCCAGATCCCTGATATCACGGATCTTACTGGTTGCATGACGCAGAAATGCTTCAGGGATATCCTCTTTCTGGATACCGCAGCCGTTATCGGTCACACGGATAAATTCGATCCCACCGTCTTTGATCTCGACGGTGATCGCGTCCGCGCCGGAATCCATGGCATTTTCCACCAGTTCTTTAACGATACTGGCCGGACGCTCCACGACTTCGCCGGCGGCGATCTGATCTATGGTAGTGTGATCAAGAATTTGTATCTTTCCCATCTGTGTTTCCTCTTACCAGCGGTTCTTTAATTTACTCTGCAATCGATAGAGTGTGTTTAACGCATCTATTGGCGTCAGATTCGGTATATCCAGCTCTTTTAATTCCCGTACGATATCCTCGTCGGAGGTCGTATCAAAGAGGCTCATCTGTCCCATTTCAACTTCATCTATGGAAACGGGTTTATGCTTTTCACCGCCGTTATTGACGGCAATCTGCTGGATTTTTTCCGTGATGTCATTGTCAAGAAGCTGCGCTACGATCTGTGAAGCGCGGTCGGTAACTTCTGTCGGTATGCCGGCCAGTCTGGCGACCTGTATACCGTAACTCTTATCGGCGCCGCCGGGGATGATCTTACGTAAAAAGACTATATCATCTCCTTTTTCCTTGACGGCAATGCAGTAATTGTTTACATTGTCCATCTTGCCTTCCAGTTCGGTCAGTTCATGATAATGGGTGGCAAAGAGGGTCTTTGCCCCCAGGATCTTTTTGTTGCTGATCCGCTCGATAACGGCCCAGGCGATGGAAAGACCGTCGAAGGTAGACGTTCCGCGTCCGATCTCGTCTAAGATCAGTAAGGACTGTGCCGTGGCGTTTTTTAAGATATTTGCCACTTCGTTCATCTCGATCATAAAGGTCGACTGTCCGCTTGCGAGGTCATCCGAGGCACCGACTCTGGTAAAGATCCGATCGACGATACACAGATCCGCTTCTTTGGCAGGTACAAACGAACCGGTCTGGAACATCAGAGAGATCAACGCGACCTGACGCATATAGGTGGACTTTCCGGCCATGTTGGGACCGGTAATGATGCTGATACACTTCTTTTTATTGTCGAGATAGGTATCATTGTCGATAAACATATCGTTGGGGATCATCTTTTCCACTACGGGATGACGCCCGCCTTTGATATCGATCACGCCCTTGTGATTGAGTTTCGGACGTACGTAATGGTTCTGTTCCGCTACAAGCGCCAAAGAACAGGTGACATCGAGTCTGGCGATCGCGCGGGCGGTCTTCTGGATCCTGTCGAGGTTTTGATCGAGGAGATCCCTTAAGTCACAAAAAGCATCATATTCCAGGGTGTTTAACTTATCCTCAGCGTTTAAGATCTGGTCTTCGAGTTCCTTTAACTTCGGCGTGGTATATCGTTCCGCGTTAACTAAGGTCTGCTTGCGGATATAATCATCCGGCACAAGGTTTTTGTAGGAATTGGTCACTTCCAGGTAATAGCCAAAGACTTTATTGTATTTGATCCGGAGATTCTTGATCCCGGTACGGTCTTTTTCCTCTTGCTCAAGGTTGGCAAGCCAGGTCTTTCCTTCGGTTCTGGCTTTTCTTAAATGATCGATGTTCTCATCGTATCCGTCCCGGATAAAATTGCCCTCCCGAATGGAAAAAGGCGGCTCCTCGATGATGGCGGAGGTGATCTTTTCCGTAATATCCTCCAAACCGTCTATTTCTTCATATAGAGCCTGCAGCATGGTCGTATCACAGTCATGTAAGATCTGCCGGATATAGGGCATCATCCGAAGGGAATTGCGCATAGCGATCATATCTCTGGGATTGATGGAACGGTATGTAACCTTGGTAAGGATCCTCTCAAGGTCATAGATCGCGTTTAAATATTCACGTACTTCATCCCTGTCAACGCCACGGCGCAATAAACAGTCGACCGCATCGAGCCTTTCAATGATCCCGGATTCATCCACAAGGGGCTGTTCGAGATCGCTTCTTAACATTCTCGCTCCCATGGCTGTTTTGGTCTTATCGAGTACCCAGAACAAGGTGCCCCTCTTTTGCTTTTCCCGCATGGTTTCGCATAACTCGAGGTTACGTCTTGTCGAACCGTCCAAAAGCATGTACTTTGCACCTGTATAGGGCAGCAGATGCGTGATATGCTTTAAAGGGATTTTCTGTGTCTCATAGAGATACTGCATCAGAGCACCGGCAGCGATGATTCCACAGGAATAATCGCCAAGACCTAATCCGTGCAGCGAGGAAACATTAAAATGCTTTAACAGGATATCTTTACACTCATCTTCGGAAAAGTACCAGTTGTCCAAAGGATATACGGATATTCCGAGACGATCCCTTACATCTTCATGATCCAGACCGGATACCAAAAGCGCCTGGTTACAGATGATCTCACTGGGCATGAGTTTTAAGATCTCATCTTTTACTCCGGAAACGGAATCGGCTTCCGTAAGGAAATACTCTCCCGTAGAGATATCCGCAAAAGAGATACCGATCCTGTTCTGGAGATCTACAATGCACATCAGGTAATTGTTTTTGGACTCATCCAGGGATTGCTGGTTGATATTGGTTCCGGGTGTAATGATCCTTGTGACATCACGTTTTACCAGCCCTTTAGCCAGTTTCGGATCCTCCATCTGTTCGCAGATGGCAACCTTGTATCCGTTTTTGACCAAACGATCAATGAATCCGTCAACGGAATGATAGGGAACGCCGCACATGGGAGCGCGCTCATCGAGTCCGCAGCTTTTTCCCGTCAACGTAAGCTCCAGTTCTTTTGAGGCAACCAGCGCATCGTCGAAGAACATTTCATAGAAGTCGCCCAGCCTGTAAAACAGGATGCAGTCACTGTATTGTTTCTTCATCTCAAGGTAATGAGACATCATTGGTGATAGAGCCAATTTATTACCTGCCTTTACGGGATCATCGTCCCCATATAGTAGAAGCCTTTCGCTTCGTCAAGTCTTATATTTACGATCTTGCCTATCAGATCTTCGTTTCCTTCAAAATGCACTACGCTGTAATTGGACAGCCTTCCGGTCACCAGATCAGGATCCTTCGGGTTGACCTCCTCAACCAGGACTTCTTCTGTCTCACCCACATACATTTCCGTACGCATTTTAGATTGCTCAGTGCAAAGCGCAAGGAGCCTCTCAAGTCTCTCCTGAGCCACGTCCCTCGGCACCTGATCCGGCATTTTTGCCGCGGGCGTCCCGGTCCTCTTTGAGTAAATGAATGTAAATGCGCTGTCAAATCCGCCCTGTCTTACCACATCCATGGTCTCG
>CALDIE010000080.1 GCA_937901625.1 uncultured Lachnospiraceae bacterium | reverse complement strand
TGCTATACTTATGAACGGATTCCGGATACAGATAAACACACGATACTGCAAAACGGAGGTTTTAAGAAACGGTATGATAAGAAGAGCGATAAAAAAGGATATCCCGGGGTTGGACAGGCTGTTGTATCAGGTAAATCAGGTACATGCGGATATACGTCCGGATCTGTTTATCTCCGGAAAGAAAAAATATACGGATGAAGAGCTTAAGGAGATCCTGGGCAGGGAGGATACGCCGGTCTTTGTTTATACGGACGAGGAGGATGAGGTACTTGGGTACGCCTTTCTGGTGGTGGAAAATACCTTTGGAGCGAACAACTTCCGGGACGATAAGATGATCTATATCGACGATATATGCGTGGATGAAAAGGCCAGAGGGCGCCACGTGGCATCAGAGCTCTGCGCGTATGTGCGCAACTGGGCGGCAAAAGAAGGGTACGACCGTCTGACTTTAAATGTCTGGACAGGCAATGATCCTGCCGTCGCCTTCTACGATCATATGGGATTTAAACCGTTAAAAACCGTAATGGAGATGAAACTGTATTCCTTTTACGGATGGGAAAAGGCGGATTGTTTCGCACTTACGGATACCTATCCGCAGATCAGAACACCGTTGGATCTCTATGACGCGCTGGCGGATTGCTGGGATGCCCAAACCTGCGCGCCGAGGATGAGAGGCGGATGGAATAAAGAAAACCGCACTCTCGGGCAGTGCTCCATCACCGCTTTTCTGGCACAGGATATTTTTGGCGGAGAAGTGCGAGGGATCCTGCGCCCCGGCGGAAACTACCATTGTTACAACGTGGTGGGGGAGCGCGTCTTTGACTTAACGAGCGAGCAGTTTGGAGATGAGGTGCTGGATTATACGGACAACCCCTTGCAGGAGAGGGCGGTTCACTTCGCAAAGGAAGAAAAACGCCTGCGTTATGAGGAATTGAAAAGACGCCTGGCACAGTGGTGCAAGGGAGAACGATAAATATATCGGAAGGAGAAAACAATGAGTGAACGGATGTTGATTAAAAACGCGAACGTGGTAAACCCTGCGGGAAAGAGCGGCGTAATGGATATCTTCATTAAGGACGGCTTGATCGAAAAGATGGGTCCGGCAGAGGAAATCGTTACAGCGGAGGAAGGGATCCGGGTGATCGACGCGACGGGGCTGATCGTGGCTCCCGGTCTGATCGATGTTCATGTACATTTCCGTGATCCGGGGCAGACGCACAAGGAGGATATCTTTACCGGCGCGAAGGCAGCAGCGCACGGGGGATTTACTTCGGTCGTGATGATGGCCAATACGGTGCCGACGATCGACAGCGTGGAGACATTAGAGTACGTAAAGGACCGTGCCGAAAAGACGGATATACATGTTTATTCCACCGCTAATGTGACCTATGGGATGATGGGAGAGAAGATGACGGATATGCAGTCTCTCTACGATGCCGGCGCCATCGGATTTACCGACGACGGCAAGCCGATCATGGATGAGGAACTGGTCAGGGAAGCTATGAAGGAAGTAAAGCGTCTGGGCGTTCCCATCAGTTTCCACGAGGAGGATCCGGCGTATGTAAAGAACCCCGGCTATAACCACGGAAAGGCTTCCGAACATTATGGCATATACGGAGCCGACCGTCAGGCAGAGATCGTGATGATCGAAAGGGATATCGAGCTGGCTTTAGAGACCGGCGCGGATATCGATATCCAGCATATCAGCACGGCGGAAGGCGTGGAACTGGTAAGACAGGGGAGAACGAAGGCCGGCAATATACACGCGGAGGCAACGCCGCACCACTTTACACTTACCGAGGAGGCTGCGATCCGCTATGGTACCAACGCCAAGATGAATCCGCCCATCCGGACAAAGGAGGACCGCATGGCCATCATCCGCGGCTTGCAGGACGGGACGATCGAGATGATCGCTACGGATCACGCGCCGCATCACGCCAATGAAAAGAAAGTGGGAGATCCCGAAAATCTGACCAAAGCGCCGAGCGGGATCACCGGTTTGGAGACATCCCTTGCCCTGGGGATCACGGAGCTGGTGAAAAAAGGATATCTGACGATGGAGCAGTTGATCGACCGCATGAGTACCGGACCGGCAAGGATCTATCACCTGAACGGCGGCGTACTGGCGGAAGGGAAGCCTGCGGATATTGTGATCTTTGATGATAACGCGGATTATGTTCCCGGAGAGTATTTCTCCAAGGCGGATAATACGCCTTTTACCGGATGGAAGTTAAAGGGTCTGGTACGCTATACCATCTCAGACGGACAGGTGGTCTACCGGCTGTAGGAAGGATTCGGGACGTGAACTGCGGCAGGATGTGTTATAATTAAGAAAGATCCCCGTTATGAAGGAGCATACGGAGAAACGAAAATGGGAGACCCGCTATGAAGAGAAAAGAAATAAGTGTGATCGTGTCTCAAAAGGAGATCGCGACGGGAATATTTGACATAAGACTTCGGACACCGATGGCGAAGGAGGCAAAGCCGGGACAGTTTGTCGGCGTCTATCCAAAGGATAAAAGCCGGCTGTTGTCAAGACCCATCAGTATCTGCGAGGCGGATCCCGGGGAAGAGATCCTGCGGCTGGTATATCGTGCCGGCGGCGCGGGAACAAAGGAGATATCCGCGTACGCGCAGGGAGAGACACTCGACCTTTTGGGCGTTCTGGGAAACGGCTATGATGTGGAAAAGATGCGGGACAAAGACGTGATCCTTCTTGGAGGCGGCATCGGTATCCCGCCGATGCTGTATACCGCACAGGCTTTGCGGGGGATCGCGAAAAGTATGGTGGTCGTACTCGGCTATGCGGACTGTTCCCTCTTTCTTAGGGAGGATTTTGACCGGGTGACGAAAACCGTGATCGCCACGATGGACGGAAGTGTCGGGACAAAGGGAACCGTGATCGATGCCCTGGAGGCAGAGGGGATCACCGGTGAAGTGGTTTTAGCCTGCGGTCCCATGCCGATGTTAAAGGCGGTTAAGAAGTACGCTTCGGAGCACGGTATGGAAGCCTACATCTCTTTGGAGGAGAGGATGGCCTGCGGGATCGGCGCCTGTCTCGGCTGTGTTACAAGGACGGTGGAGACAGATCATCATACCCATGTGAAGAATACCAGGATCTGTACCGAAGGACCGGTTTTTGACGCGAGAGATGTGGACCTTTGACGAATGCTTTGTACCTTTTGCGCCTGACGGATGTCACGAATTGCTTCGTTGCAAAATAAACTCGCGCAACCCTGAAACACTCACAATCCGCGCAATAGCGCTACTTGTTCGTGTTTCGCGGGTCACAAAGTCATAATGCTTATCAAACAGGTTTGAACGCATTATGACCTTGTGACCCTGGTATCATGATATAAAAGTAAACGTATGGAGAATTTGCTTATGAATACACAAGTTACGATTGCCAAAGTGACGTTAAAGAATCCGGTGATGACGGCTTCGGGAACCTTTGGATCCGGACAGGAATACAGTGAGATGGTGGATATCAACCGTCTGGGCGCGATCGTCACCAAGGGTGTTGCAAATGTTCCCTGGGAGGGAAATCCCACTCCCAGAGTGGCGGAAGTATACGGAGGTATGCTCAACGCCATCGGACTTCAAAATCCGGGGATCGATGTTTTTATAGAAAGAGATATCCCGTGGCTTAAGGAAAATGCGCCGGATCTTCCCATCATCGTCAATGTCTGCGGACATTCCGTGGAGGAGTATCTGGAGGTGGCGGAGCGTTTAAACGATCAGCCGGTCGATATGCTGGAGATCAATGTTTCCTGCCCGAATGTCAAGCAGGGTGCCCTGGCTTTCGGACAGGACGCGAAAGTGCTGGAGGCGACGACACGCGCGATCCGCGCGGTGGCAAAGAAGCCGATCATCATGAAGCTCTCGCCCAACGTTACAAGCATCAGGGATATGGCGCTGGCAGCGGAAAGCGGCGGCGCGGACGCGATATCGCTGATCAATACGCTGATCGGTATGAAGATCGATATTCATAAGAGGCAGTTTGTTCTGGCCAATAAAACGGGTGGATTTTCCGGACCGGCCGTAAAGCCGGTGGCGCTTCGGATGGTTTACGAGGCGGCACATGCGGTAAAGATCCCGGTGATCGGCATGGGCGGTATCGCCACGGGAGATGACGCCATAGAATTCCTTTTGGCGGGGGCAAGGGCTGTTTGTGTCGGGACCATGAACTTTGTGGATCCCCGGACGACTATAAAAGTCATCGAAGGGATCGAGGCGTACATGGAACGTTACGGTGTGGAAGATGTAAACGAACTTGTGGGTGCGGTAAGATAGACATACGGGCTATACAGCGTCCGGGCAGGATCATTGTTACGGGAAAGCAATTGAAGAGGGAAGGCATCCGGCACGATACGGCAGCAGGTGAGGGAAGACACCCGGCAAGGGTGGAAATACATACAGAACGGGGGTACAAAGGTATGGGTGAAAAGAAATTTGTGGTGGCGCTTACCAGAACCTGCGGAAGCGGGGCAACATACATCGGCAGGAAACTGGCGGAAGAATTCGGGATCGACTTTTATGATAAAAAGATCCTTCGCCTGGCAAGTGACGATTCCGGTATCAGCGAGGAACTTTTTGCCAAAGCGGATGAGACAATGAAAAAAAGCCTTCTCTACAAGGTGACGACGAAAGTCTATGAGGGAGAGATCATTCCTCCGGAGAGTCCGGACTTTACCAAGAACGATAACCTTTTTGCTTTTCAGGCAAAAGTGTTAAAAGAGCTGGCGGAGACGGAGAGCTTTGTCTGCATCGGCCGGGGAGCCAACTACATCCTGCGGGATTTTCCCAACGTGGTGAGCGTATTTGTCTATGCTCCGTTAGAGCAGTGCATACGCACGGAGATGGAGCGTCTGGGGATTAGCCGGAAGGAAGCGGAAAAGCATGTCAATGAGCAGGATAAGTACCGCAGGGAGTATTACCGTTATCATACCGGAAAAGAATGGGAGAGCCCATACAATTACGACATCTGCTTAAACACCGGAGAACTCGATTACGACCGGTGCGTGGCGATGATCGAAGAGTATTTAAAGATCCGCTACGGGATCGTTAAAGAAGATTACGTTAAGTAACAGGATATAATCAATACCGGGGAGGGGAATATGAAAAAGAAAATCATCAGGGGATTGCTTGGCGCCGCCTGCATAGGACTGGCGATCGGCATGGGCGCATGCGCTTTCGGCTCAGGTGAAGAGGAAGACAGCAGAGCGAGAAGAGGAGAGAGAACACAAAGAGAAGAGAGGCGCGACCGGGACAGGGAGGAGAATCCTTCGGGCACAGAGCCGGAGGAAAAGACAGAGCCGGAAGGGAAGACAGAGACCGGAGAAGGACAGGAAACGGCACAGGCTTCCTACAGTCCGTTACGATCCGTCGAATATTTATCCTATTACGACTGGGATCTGTATCAGGATGTGATCTATGATTCGGAAGTGGAGTATATCATTCCGGATGAGGTGATGAGAAGCCGGTATCCGAAGCTGGCGGCAGTGCTGGATGAGGAGAAAGCAGATCTTTTGAGTAATTATGAGACCATGAGGGAGGAAGGTGTTGAATACGCCCTTTATGACCTTGACAACCTGGGGGATTCTTTTTGGTCCTACTACAGAAACAGGGAGTGTTCTGTGCATCGCGCGGATGATCAGGTCTTGAGTGTTTTAAGTGTATGTTCGGCATATATAGGAGGAGCGCACGGCGATTATTACTTTACCCACGCCAATTACGAACCGCAGACCGGACGGGTGCTTAAACTGGATGACATTATCACGGATAATGCTGCTTTCCGGGATATGGTTGCCGAAAAACTGACGGAAGTCTATGATGTTGACATCTTCTTTGGTGAACCGGCACAGCTTTTGGCGGATTATTCCATCCATGAGGAAGACGGATATTATTACACATGGACGGTGGAGTATGACGGGATCAGTGTGTATTTCTCACCTTACGAGATTGCTCCGTTTGCTTCGGGCTTTCAATGCGTAAAGTTAACGTTTGATGATCTGGATGGAATGATCGTACCCGGCTGGGGCAGAACGACGGATACCTTCGTTACCTACCTTATCCCTTATGCTCCGACCAGACTTGACCTTAACGGAGACGGACAGAGCGTGGAGATCCGTGTGGACGATGGCAGCAAAACGGAATGGGGAATGACCGAAGGGTATACCGTTAATGTCGGAGATACGAGTTACGAAAATGACGAAAATTATCATTACGATCGTCTGAGGGCTTTTGTTGCCGCTGTCGGAACGGATACGGCGCTACTCTTTGTGGAGAGCACAGTGGAAAATGATTATTGCTACTATGATCTCTATGCCATAACGGAAGATTCCATAAAGTATGTGGAGAGTCCGGATCTGTTTACGCCATACATATATAATGAGGGGCGTGATGACGGCGGACGCCTTTGCCAGCAGGATCCGGAAAATCTCGTCTTTTACCGTCGCACCGATATGTTCGGTACTACCAGACTCCGCGTAATCTGCCATGCCACCGCCGACGGAAGACTGGCGCAGGAGAGCGGTTTCTATGAATATGTTGACTACGCTGCCAAAGAGGAGTTTGTTTCCGGACAGGATATCAAGGCAACGATCGTTGATGAGGAAGGAAATACGGTGGATACAGACGTAACCATACCCGCCGGTACTACCTTCAGACGGTGGCGTACGGATAACGTAAAATACGTGGACTGCATTCTGGATGACGGCCGTATCGCGCGACTTGAGATGGATCATTCAGACTGGCCGTACCGTATCAACGGAGTGCCGGAAGATGAAGTCTTCCCGAACATCGCTTACGCAGGGTAAAAATTTTCAAGCGCACAGGTAAAAAAAATTCATTGAGTTTTGTGCATATTGATGATATGATACTATTTGTATTATATTTTTGGGTATGAATTAGGAAACGGGGGTTTCAATATCGGTTACGGAGAGATACGGTCTCTCTGTGCCCGTGAGCCCCTTTTTTTGATTTCATTTCCGGAGTGTGATACGACAGTTACAGGGAGAGACCCCGGGCGATCTGGCGGCGGGGTGAAAGAAAAAGGAGGAAGAAACTATGAAAAAGAGATTGATCGGTCTGGCAATGGCCGGCGTAATGATGGCTGCCTCTCTGGCAGGCTGCGGTGAAAACACCGCTTCTACCGAAACAGGTTCCACATCCGCGGAGAGCGCGGAGGGTGCCGTATGGAAGATCGGCGGCATCGGACCCACCACCGGTGGCGCTGCTATCTACGGTTCCGATGTAAGAGATGCCATCACGATCGCTGTTGATGAGATCAACGCGGAGGGCGGTATCAACGGATACCAGATCAGCTATAAGTTTGAGGACGATGAGCACAACGCAGAGAAGTCCGTTAACGCATACAACACCTTAAAGGACTGGGGTATGCAGATGCTGGTTGGTTGTGTAACTTCCGATCCTACCATCGCTGTAGGTGAGAAGACTAACGAGGACAACATGTTCATGCTCACTCCTTCCGGAACGGCAGTAGCATGCGTACAGTATCCCAATGCTTTCCGTGTATGTTTCTCTGACCCTAACCAGGGTGCTGCTTCCGCAGATTATCTTGCAAATGACGCAGAGCTTTCCGGATCCGCGATCGCGATCATCTATGACAGCTCTACACAGTACAGCGCAGGTATCCATGATTCCTTCGTTGCAGAGGCAAACGCTAAGGGTCTTAACATTGTATCCGACAGCGCGTTCACCACGGATTCCGCTACGGACTTCACCGTACAGATCCAGGCGGCCAAGGACGCCGGAGCAGATCTGATCTTTTTACCGATCTACTACCTGGAGGCTTCTTTGATCCTGACACAGGCAAACAACATGGGCTATGCTCCTACATTCTTCGGCTGCGACGGTATGGACGGTATCCTGACTCTGGAGAACTTTGATACGTCTCTGGCTGAGGGTCTGCTGCTGTTAACTCCGTTCTCCGCAAATGATACGGATGATCTGACGGTTAACTTTGTAACCAAGTTCCAGGAGATGACAGGTCATGTTCCCAACCAGTTCGGTGCTGACGCTTACGATGCAGTATATGCCATCAAGCAGATCGCTGAGGCCGAGAACCTGACACCGGATATGAGCATTTCCGATATTTGCGAAGGCATGAAGACCGGTATCACCACGATCACCTTCTCTCCGGCTCTGACTTCCGGTACAGGTATCACCTGGACGGCAGACGGCGAGCCTGACAAGGAGCCCCGTGCGGTTGTGATCGTTAACGGCGAGTATGTAATGACCGAATGATCGTTATACCATAAGACAACAACGGCGACATAAACAAAAAAGTGTGATAGAATTGGGGAGGATGCCAGAAATTGGCATCCTCCCTTGTGTATCGTAGAGGGAAGACCTTTTTCTTATACAGATACAGCGATAAACCGGAAGAATAGGAGACGGATATGAGTTTTTTGACATATTTGATCAACGGTATAAGTCTGGGCGGTGTCTACGCGATCATCGCGCTTGGGTATACGATGGTATACGGTATTGCCAAGATGCTTAACTTTGCGCACGGCGATGTCATCATGATCGGAGGATATCTGATCTATACGGCGGGGACCACATGGGGTCTGCACCCGCTTTTGTCGATTCTGATCGCCATGACAGGCTGTACGATCCTGGGAATTCTGACAGAGAAAGTAGCCTATAAGCCGCTTCGTAACGCGGCTTCCAATCTGGCGGTTCTGATCACGGCCATCGGAGTCAGCTATTTTCTTCAGAATATCGCACTCTTGATTTATACGGCAAATCCGAAGTCCTTCTCCTCTGTTGTATCCTGGGAAGGGATTACGCTTGCAGACGGACAGTTTAAGATCCAGGGGATCACGATCGTAACGATCGTAACGAGTCTGGTGATCCTGATCGCGCTGCAGTTCTTTATTAAAAAGACCAAGGCCGGTCAGGCGATGCTCGCCGTATCGGAGGATAAGGGAGCCGCCACATTGATGGGGATCAACGTAAACAGGACGATTTCTTTAACCTTTGCCATCGGTTCCGGACTGGCAGCGATCGCGGGCGCTCTGCAGTGCTCCGCGTATCCGACACTGACGCCCTACACCGGCGCCATGCCCGGTATCAAAGCCTTTGTTGCTGCTGTACTCGGCGGTATCGGTTCCATTCCGGGTGCCATGATCGGCGGACTGGCTCTGGGTATCGTGGAGATTTTAAGTAAGCGTTACATCTCCACCCAGTTGGCGGACGCGATCGTATTCGCGATCCTGATCATCGTATTGCTTGTTAAGCCCACGGGACTGCTCGGCAAGAATATACAGGAAAAGGTTTAAGGGAGGAGAAGAAGATGAGTAAAGAAAAAGAACAATCCCTTAAACAGGAAGAAACAGACGTACAGAACATGGATAACATGGATATCGTAAAGAAGATGTCGAGGAAGGCATCCCGCCGCAATTACATCACCTACGGTATCGTGATCGCTTTCTATGCGATCGTTCAGATCTTAAAAGCAACGGGACATTTGTCGGCGCATTTTAACGGACTGCTGGTTCCGTTAACCTATTATGCCATCGTTGCGGTGGCCTTAAACCTGGTCGTTGGTATCCTGGGAGATTTAAGTCTCGGACACGCAGGTTTTATGTGTATCGGCGCTTTCAGCGCATCGCTCTTCTCGGTAGTGATGAAGCAGACGGATATGCCCTCAGGCCTCCGCTTCTTTATCGCTCTTTTGATCGGCACGGTTGTTGCGGCAATCTTCGGTTTCCTGATCGGTATTCCGGTACTTCGCTTAAACGGGGACTATCTGGCGATCGTAACACTTGCTTTTGGAGAGATCATCAAGAACATCCTGGCGGCCATCTATCTCGGCTACGACGAGACGGGATTGCATATCTCCTTTAAGAGCTTCACGCTTCAGGGAGAAGGAAAGATGCTGATCAACGGAGCCATGGGTATACAGGGGTCACCTACGGACTCCAGTTTTACGATCGGAATTGTTCTCCTTTTGCTGGCGCTGATCATCGTCCAGAATCTGGTGAATTCCAGAACCGGACGCGCTGTTATGGCGATCCGTGACAACCGTATCGCGGCACAGTCCATCGGTATCAATGTAACGGGCTATAAGATGTTAGCCTTTACCGTATCGGCAGCTATTGCCGGAACGGCGGGCGTGCTCTTTTCACATAACATGTCCACACTGACAGCCACCAGCGGTTATTTCGGATACAATGTTTCCATCATGATCCTGGTATATGTGGTGCTCGGCGGTATCGGAAATATCCGCGGATCCGTGATCGCGGCAGCGATCCTCTATGTGCTACCGGAGATGCTCAGAGGATTAAACAACTATCGTATGCTGATCTACTCGATCGTCCTGATCGTGATCATGCTGGTCAACTGGGCGCCGAAGGCTCTGGAGGTCAGAGAAAAGATCAAAGCGGCGATCACAGGTAAGTTAAAGAAGGAGGCTGACTGATATGGCGCTTCTGGAAGTAAATAACTTAAGTATTTCGTTTGGCGGCTTGAGAGCCGTAGATAATTTCAGCGTATCGATAGAAAAGGGCTGCCTGTACGGACTGATCGGCCCCAACGGAGCCGGCAAGACAACGGTCTTTAACCTTTTGACGGGTGTTTACAAGCCAAACGAAGGTCATATCAGGCTCGAAGGCACGGATATCACCGGTCATGCGCCGGCAGAGATAAACCGTGACGGGATCGCGAGAACGTTTCAGAACATCCGTCTGTTTAAGGATATGTCCGTGCTTGATAATGTTAAGGTCGGTCTTCATAACAAATACCGCTACAGTACCTTAACCGGGGTGTTCCGTCTCCCGAAGTATTTTCAGGTGGAGAAGGAGATGAACGAGGAGGCCATGAGCCTTTTAAAGGTATTTGACCTTGACAGCGAGGCGGATTTTCTGGCTTCGAACCTTCCGTACGGTAAACAGAGAAAACTCGAGATCGCGAGAGCCATGGCAACGGCTCCGAAGCTTTTGCTTTTAGACGAGCCCGCGGCCGGTATGAACCCGAACGAAACAGAGGAACTGATGAATACGATCCACTTTGTAAGGGATCATTTTGATATGACGATCCTTTTGATCGAACATGATATGAAACTGGTATCCGGTATCTGCGAGGAACTGACGGTATTAAACTTCGGACAGATCCTCTGCCAGGGTAAGACCAAAGAAGTCTTAAGCAACCCGGAGGTTATCAAGGCATATATCGGAGATTAATTACGACGAGGCTTTCTGATGCGGCAGATGAGCATCTGAACAAGTCAATTGTGAAGATTTATTTATGAACAGATCCTAAGTGACGGTATAGATGTCAGAAAGGTCAATGACAAAATGGCTATGTTAGAGATTAAGGACGTACAGGTCCACTACGGAATGATACAGGCGATCAAAGGGATCAGCTTTGATGTGGAGCAGGGAGAGATCGTAGCGCTCATCGGTGCCAACGGTGCCGGCAAGACAACGATACTGCACACCATCAGCGGATTGATCTCGCCCACGACGGGCAGTATCCTCTTTGAGGGTACGGACATCACAAAGATCCAGCCCCACAAGATCGTCGGCATGGGTATGGCGCATGTGCCGGAAGGCCGAAGGGTTTTCTCGGACATGACCGTGCTCCAGAACCTGAAAATGGGAGCTTACACCAGAAATGACGCCGCTGAGTCAGCGGAAACGCTAAAGATGATCTATAAGCACTTCCCCAGACTCGAAGAGAGAAAGAACCAGCGCGCCGGTACGTTATCCGGCGGAGAGCAGCAGATGCTTGCGATGGGGCGGGCGCTGATGAGTAAACCGAAACTGATCTTAATGGATGAGCCATCCATGGGACTTTCACCGCTGCTCGTAAAAGAGGTATTTAAGATCATTGAGTTCTGTCATGAAGAGGGGATTACGATCCTTTTGGTGGAACAGAACGCGAAGATGGCGCTTGGAATTGCCGACAGGGCGTATGTTCTGGAGACGGGACAGATCACAATGAGCGGAAAGGCAAGCGATCTGATGGAAGATGAAGCAGTAAAGAAGGCATACCTGGGTATGTAAGTCTTAGGGAATTCCTTAAGACCGGCTGTTTTGGGGGTACAAAGAACAAAACGGAACCGTAATACAAAAGGAGTAAGTATGAGTGCGCAAAGTAAAGATAAGTTAAAGCCGATGTTGTTCTCTGTCATCAAAAAGTATGATAAGGGACAGTTTGTAAAGGATGTGATCTCCGGGATCATCGTGGCGATCATCGCCCTGCCGCTTTCCATCGCACTGGCTTTAGCCTCCGGCGTCGGACCGGAACAGGGACTTTATACGGCGATCATTGCGGGGTTTTTGATTTCCTTCTTCGGGGGAAGCAGGGTACAGATCGCCGGACCGACAGCGGCTTTTGCAACGATCGTTGCGGGGATCGTAGCCAGAAACGGAATGAGCGGTCTGGCACTGGCAACGATCATGGCCGGTATCATTCTGATCGTAATGGGACTGCTGCGTCTGGGATCGTTGATCAAGTATATCCCGTACACCATCACAACAGGATTTACGGCGGGTATCGCCGTGACGATCGTGATCGGACAGCTCAAGGACTTTTTCGGACTTACTTATCCGGAAGGGACTGTGACCATTGAGACGATGGATAAGATGAAAGTCTTTGCTGCCAATCTTTCTACTTTAAATGTACAGGCATTGATCGTCGGCGGAGTATCTTTACTGATCCTGATCGTGTGGCCGTATATCAGCAAAGTGATCCCGGGATCGTTGATCGCTGTACTTGCAGGCATCCTGATGGTGAAGTTTTTACATATGGACGTACTTACGATCGGTGATCTGTATACGATCAGTAACCGTCTTCCTTGCTTTGTGATGCCGGAGTTTTCACTGGGAATGATCAGAACCGTATTTACAGATGCGTTTACCATCGCTATTTTAGCCGGGATCGAATCCCTGTTATCCTGTGTGGTGGCGGACAGTATGATCGCGAGCCACCACCGTTCCAATATGGAACTGATCGCGCAGGGAATAGGAAACATCGGATCGGCTTTGTTTGGCGGTATCCCGGCAACCGGCGCGATCGCCCGTACGGCGGCAAATATCAAAAACGGCGGACGTACTCCCATCGCGGGTATTGTACACTCACTGTCACTGGTGCTGGTACTCGTCCTTCTGATGCCTTACGCGGCGCTGATCCCGATGCCCACCATCGCGGCGATCCTCTTTATGGTCGCTTACAATATGTGCCAGTGGAGACAGTTCCTCCATCTGGTTAAGACTTCCTCAAAGAGCGATATCATCGTATTGTGTGTAACCTTTATCCTGACCATTGTCTTTGATCTGGTGGTTGCGATCGAGGTGGGAATGCTTTTGGCCTGCGTATTGTTCATGAAGCATATGAGCGATGAGTCGGAGATCCGCGGATGGACCTATGATATCCCCGACGTGGAGGACGATCCGGACGCGATCCACTTAAAGGAAGTGCCCAAAGAAGTGCGTGTGTACGAGATCAGCGGTCCGATGTTCTTCGGCGCGGCCGATCAGATCGCGAGGATCACGTTAAAAGACTTTACCAGATGTCTCATCATTCGCATGAGAGGTGTGCCGGAGCTGGACGCTACGGCTATGCATTCTCTGGAAAGTCTCTATGAAACCTGTAAGAAACGGAATGTTGTCATGGTCTTTTCCCATGTTAACGAGCGCCCGATGCGTATGATGAAGAAGGCCGGGTTTGTGGAGCGTTTGGGAGAAGACAATTTCTGCGAGCATATCGACAGCGCGTTGGCGCGCGCATCGGTAATTCTGGCGCAGTCTAAGGAGAAGGACGAAGCCTAAAGGATCTGCACAGGTGCTTTGCGGAATTTTTGTTTGAGAGGATCTTTGAACCGTATCGCGAAGACGACAGGGAAGGTGAGAGCGGAGAAGCTAAGGCCGGAAACGAGATCTTACGGCGCCTCGGCCGGCCGGAGTAGAAAAAACGTATGGGATATCGAAAATGATTTAATTCTCGATTGACATGATACGGAAGGCTTTCATACAATAGAACAGACGGGGTGTTTAAGAATTGTATAGCGGGGAATAATATATGCTGTATAACATCGACTTTGATATTGCTGCCACGATACTCTCTGTTGTCATTGTTTTTTATATGCTCGAAAAAAAGGGCTTAAAAACAGTGACAAACCGTATATTCCTGCTGGTAATGATCACCAATATCATTACGGCTCTTTCGGATATCTTAAGCTCCGTGGAGAATTCCTATCACCTGCCGGATCGTATCTGGCTTCAGGATCTGTGGAATTATGTCTATCTTGTTTTCCACAATATCATGCCTCTTTTATTCCTGTTTTATACCCTTTATCTTCTGGGTATCGGAAAGACGATGCGAAAGAGGACATTCTTCCTGATCTCCATCCCGCTTATGATCGATCTTATTCTGCTTGCGCTCAATCCCTTTTTCAGGGAAATCTTTTATTATGATGAAAATGGTCTATATACACACGGAACGGTATTTATCGTTTTCTGGATCATTGCCATCGGCTACATGATCGCGGTTATGGTGCTCATCATCTGCTACAAGCGAAACCTTACGCGAAGCAAGTACTACCCGTTGCTCTTCTTTCTGGTCATGCAGGTAGGATCCCTTTTGTTTCAGATCTCGTTTCCGTATATTCTGGTGGAAATCTTTACGCAAACCATCGGATTTATGGGCGTCTTATATTCTATTGAAAACAGGGATGATATCATCAATCACTCGACGGGAGTACTTAACCGCTATGCCTTTCTCGAGGCGGCAACGCCTGCCTTTCATCGAAAGCGCCGTTCTTTTATCATTATCAAATTATCGAATCTTTCATATTACAATATGACCGTCGGGGTGGAGCAGACCAACGCCTTTCTTCGCGAGATCGCTGCATGGCTGGAAAAGCTCGATCCCCGGATGCTTTGTTATGACTGTACCGGCGGACACTTTGTCCTTTTGGGGGAGGGCGTCGGAAAAGATGAGATGAAGGATCTCTGCGGTCAGATCCTCGACCGCTTCGAGAACCGCTGGGGGAAGGGTAGTGTGCATATGCTTTTCCCTGTCCAGGTCTGCTTCGGGCGTTTTATGGAGGATGTGGAGTCGTTGGAGGATCTGATGCTGGTCATTGATTCCCCTTATGATGAGAGCTTCGGTGAACGCGTAAAGATCAGTAAGATCGTGGAGACCAACAAACGGAGGCTTTTATTGGAGAGCCTGATCACGGAGGCCCTTCAAAACGGCGGATTCCGCGTTTTTTATCAGCCGATCTGGGAAAGAAAGAGCAATCGTTTTCACTCCGCGGAGGCATTGATCCGCCTGACTAACGGGGAGTACGGTTTTATCTCTCCCGAGGAATTTATCCCGGTGGCGGAAAAGAGCGGTCAGATCGACAAGATCGGTGAGTTTGTATTTGAACAGGTTTGCCGTTTTTATAAGACCAAACAGTTAGATAAGTACGGAGTGGATTATATCGAGGTAAATCTATCCACCGTTCAGTGCATGAACACGGAGCTGACAAAGACTTTCCGTCAGATCCTTCGCAAGTACGATCTGCCTTCGAAGAGGATCAATCTGGAGATCACGGAATCCGCGGCGGCCAAAAACCGTATGGAGTTAAAGAAGAATGTGGAGAGCCTGAGAGAAATGGGCTTTACCTTTTCCCTGGATGATTACGGAACAGGGTATTCCAACTATTCTTATATGTTTGAAATGCCTTTCGGTATCATCAAGCTCGATAAGAGCATTTTGTGGAACGCGCTCGATCCGAAGGGAGGGACGGGTGATCGCAACTGCGGGATCCTTTTATCCAATACGATCCATATGATGAAGGATATGAAGTACACGGTTCTTGTGGAAGGTGTTGAGACGGTGGAGCAAAAGATGCTCTTAGAGGACTTAGGCTGCGATTATCTGCAGGGATTTTTCTTCTCTAAGCCGGTTCCGGAAGAAGTTTTTCTGGAATATGTAAAGGTGGTGAATTCATAGTGATCCTGTACTATTACATTTTGATGACGGTCGCGTCACTGATCTGTTCTTTTGTATATTTCAAAAAATGGCATCCCAGTTTTGAGGTGTATCTTTCGGTGGTCTACATACTGATCCCTTTTGCCAACGCCGGATATGTGATCGTGGCGATATCAAAGGATGTGGGAGAAGCGATCACGGGGACGAAGATCACTTATATCGGAGGATGCTATCTGCTGCTGCTGGTGATGTATAATATCTTATATCTTTGCAAGATACGTTTTTCGAAACATCTGGCATTCTTCTTTACTCTGCTCAGTACCATAATGTATATTTTTGTGTTGTCCATCGGACACAGCAAAGTATTCTATTCGTCGGTGGAGATCGAAACGGTAAGAGGGATCACGACCCTTAAAAAGACATACGGTCCGGTGCATACCGCCTTTTACGGCTTGATAGCCATCTACTTCATCATTTCGGTAGGGGCTATCATTTACGCGATCCGGAAGAAAAGAGAAGCCTCCAAAAGGAATATCATTCTCCTGGCCATTACGGAGGCGTTTTCGATCTTTGCTTTCTTTGGCGGACGGGCTGTTACGAAGGATGTGGAGTTGATCCCCTTAGCCTACTTTGTGGATGCCTTTGTATATCTGTTTATTGTCGATCGTCTGCCGATATACGATATCGGGAGTTCTGTCAGGGAAAATCTGGTGGAAAGAGGAGAAAACGGATATCTTTCTTTTGATCTGAAGATGAATTATGTCTCTTCCAACGAGACCGCCAGAAGGCTGTTACCTCTGATAGGAGAGACGCGCGTGGACGCGCCGATCCCGGATAAGGAGTTCAGGCACCTGGTAAAGAACTGGGTCGAAGATTTCTTAACCGACGAGATTTCCAGAGAACAGACTTACGAAAAGGCGGGAATGACCTATCGGATCGTGGTGGGATACCTCTACGACGGAGGCCGTAAGCGCGGCTACCAGATCACGGTGTCGGATGTTACCGCGCAGTCACAGTACATCAAGACCATTTCCGATTACAACAGGAATCTTCGGGAGGAGAATGAGAAAAAAGACGCGCTGATCAGAGAGTTAAAAAAACAACTCTCGCAAAAATAAAAACGATTCTCATATCTATTGACACAGGTATCAGTCCGCTCTATAATTGAAAACGGTTTTCAATTTCAATAGATCATACAAACGGGAGACGGACAGAGATGAGAAAGTTTCGGATCGGTAATACATATATACGTTTTCTTACAGCGGTAGCAATATCGCTGTGTCTTACTGCCTGTGGCTCCGACAATACAAAAGCCGGACAGGACAGAGGGAATGCTTCGTCTAAGGAGGAACCTCTTAAGATCGTGACAACGATCTTTCCGGAATACGACTGGGTGATGAATGTGCTGGGAGAAGAGTCGGATGCGGCAGAGGTGACGATGCTGTTGGATAACGGCGTGGATATGCACAGTTACCAGCCAACGGTGGATGATATTCTCCTGATCGCGGACTGCGATCTGTTTATCTATGTCGGAGGGGAATCCGATACCTGGGTCAAAGAGACGCTGGAGAGCAGAGAAAATCCAAACCGCAGAGAGATCAACCTCTTAGAGGTCTTGGGAGATGATGTCCGGATGGAAGAGAGCGTTGAAGGGATGGAAGCAAAAGAGGATCAGGAAGAGGAAGAAGGAAAAGAGGCGGATGAGCATGTATGGCTGTCCTTAAAAAATGCCGAAATCTTTACCGGAGTGATCGCGGATACCTTATCGGAACTCGATCCCGCTCATGCGAAAGAGTATTCGGATAACGCGTCTGAATACCTTGATAAGATCGGGACGCTGGATGCAGACTATGCGGAGGCGGTATCCGCCGGAAGAGTGGATACGCTTTTGTTTGCGGATCGTTTTCCCTTCCGCTATCTGGTGGATGATTACAACCTTGAGTATTACGCGGCCTTTGCGGGGTGTTCCGCCGAGACGGAGGCAAGTTTCGAGACGATCCTTTTCCTCGCGGGAAAGATAGATGAACTGGATCTTCCCGTGATCTTAACGATCGAGGGAGGAGATGTAAAGATCGCGCAGACCGTTCGGGACAATACCGTCCGGAAGGATCAGGAAATCCTCACCATCCATTCCATGCAGTCGGTAACGGCTAAGGAGATTGCCGGGGGAACGACGTATTTATCGGTCATGGAGGAGAACCTGGAAGTGTTAAGAGACGCGCTTCGGTAACCTGGCTTTCTGACGGAGACATAGTTGCGATCTTTTTTTCACGCGAGGCAATGCGCTATGCCTCTTTTTTGCGCAGTTGCGCATATCCAATTAGAAAGAAACCGTGATTCTTTATGGTAGTTGGCGGAATTTGTGGTACAATAGTATGATGTTGGGGTCGCAAAGTCTCAAATCATTGCGCAAGCGCAAGATGTGGACCTTTTGACCCTGGTATCAGAATATCTTGATGTGCATATTCTTAAGGGAAAATAGCAGATACAGGATGAACAGATGAATATTGAGATAAACGGATATAACATTTGCTACAAGATCACCGGCTCCGGGGAGGAGACGGCGGTGATCCTTCAGGGCTGGGGAACGGATCTGGGGGTGTATGACTCCGTGGCAAATGCGATCAATGAAAAATACAGAGTGGTGCAGTTTGACTTTCCGGGTTTTGGAGGAAGCGATGAGCCGAGGGAAGCCTGGGATGTGGATGCGTACGCGGATTTTTTCTGCGATTTTATGAAAAGCCTTGGAATCGGGAAAGCAACGCTGATCGGGCATTCCTACGGAGGCCGCGTGATCATTAAACTGGCGTCGAGGGAGAGCATCCCGTTTGAGATCGACCGGATCGTTTTGATCGACAGCGCCGGCATCGTACCGGAGAAGACGGCAGCGCAAAAGAGAAAGATACGCCGCTATAAGGCGCTTAAAAAAGTCATGAATCTGAAATTCGTGGAGACGCTGTTTCCGGAACTGGTGGAGGACTGGCGAAGCCGTCAGGGATCGGCGGATTACAGAAACGCGACACCCATGATGCGGCAATGTATGGTTAAAGCGGTAAATGAAGACTTGCGGCACCTGCTTCCAAAGATCAAACAGGATACGTTGCTGATCTGGGGAGATCTGGATACTGCTACACCGATTTCGGACGCGAAGATGATGGAAGAGATGATTCCGAATTCGGGACTGGCCGTCCTCTCCGGAACGGGGCATTTTTCCTTCCTTGAACAGCCTTTGGTCTTTAAAAATATTATGAGAGCCTATTTTCAGATGGGGTCCGGACAATGAGTATGATAATAAGAACCGGGATCGTCGCGATCCTGTCGGCCTACGCGCTGTTTCTGACCATGCGGCACAACATGCATATGTTTCAGCTAAACGGCTATAAGAATGGCGAACATTGCAATTGGATAAAGAAAAATCTGCGGCAGCAGTGGCTGCTGGGATTCGGTTTCGTGGCCGGCGCGCTCCGCGTCCTCTTCCCGCTGCTTGTATTGGATATCCTGATCTGTCTTACGCTGGTCATGGAGATACTGGTCTATCGCGCGCTTCGCAGACTGCATACCAAGAAAAAACTGGTCTATACGGCCAGAGTAAAGCGTATGATCGCTACGATCGTTGTAATAACGGTAGCGGTGATCGTCCTTGTTGCGCTCTATGCGGGGATCACGCCTTTGGCGGGAGTATGTATGATCCTGGTATCGGCGCAGTTCTGCCTGAATATGGCGGCCAATATCATTAACCACCCGATTGAAAAGGCGATCAGTGATCACTATATCCGGGATGCGAAAAAGAAACTTGCTAAGGCTAAGGCGGGCGGATTAAAGATCATCGGAATTACCGGCAGTTACGGAAAGACAAGCATGAAGTTCTACTTACAGACCTTACTGCAGGGTAAGTACAACGTACTGGTTACGCCCGGTAACTACAATACGCCGCTTGGGGTGACTATTACGGTACGTGATCACTTAAAGCCTTCCCATGAGATCTTTCTCTGCGAGATGGGAGCGCGTCATGTCGGTGATATCAAAGAGGTGTGCGATATCGCGCATCCCGACCACGGCATCATTACTTCCGTGGGACCGCAGCATCTGGAGACCTTCTTTTCCATGGAGAACATCCAAAAGACAAAGTTTGAGTTAGCTGATGCTTTGCCCGGAAACGGAATGCTGTTTCTTAACGGAGATAATGAGTACATTCAGGAAAAGGCAAAGGAATACCCGGATAAGATCTTTTATTTCTCCGAAAAAGACGGAAGGGGATACCGGGCAAAGGATATTTCCGTTTCGCGCTTTGGTACGGAATTTACCGTGGTAACACCAAACGGTGACAGCGAACGTTATCAGATGCATCTGATCGGCGCGCACAACGTGATCAATGTGGTGGGCGCGATCGCGGTGGCGCATTCGCTGGGAATGAGTCTTAAGGAATGTAAGATTCCGGTGCGCAAGATCCTGCCGGTGGAGCACCGTATGCAGATGCGGGAACACGGTCTTGTGACCATTATTGACGACGCTTACAATTCCAATCCCGTAGGTTCAAAGGCAGCGGTGGAAACATTGGCGATGTTTGACGGGATCCGCATCCTTATCACACCCGGTATGGTGGAGCTTGGGGATAAAGAGGAAGAGTATAATTACAAGTTTGGTACCTATGCGGCGGATTGCTGCGATTACATCCTGTTAGTCGGCAGGAAGCATACCGAACCTATTCGAAGGGGCGTGTTGGATAAGGGATTTCCGGAGGAGAAGTGCACGGTATACGACCGGCTGGAAGAAGCCGTCTCTTATGCTTATGCCATCAAAGGACAGGGGCACAAATACATTTTACTGGAAAATGATCTGCCGGATAACTACTAGGCAGATGAGAAAGGAACGATAGAACGATATGAAGACAAAGGTTGCGGTTTTATTCGGAGGAAAGAGCGTGGAACATGAGGTTTCCGTAATCTCCGGCATTCAGGCTATTTTAAGTATGGATACAGATCAGTATGAGGTGATCCCGGTATACATGACCAAAGAGAACCGGATGTATGTTGGCGACGAGATCGGAAAGATCGAGTCCTACAAGGATATCGACGCGCTGCTTGCAAAGTCTCAGAGGGTGATCATGATCAACGAGGACGGCAAGGTTTCTCTGGTATCGTATCCGCTTAAAAAGTTTGGAAAGAATATACAGATCGATATCGATGTGGCTTTTCCCGTGGTACACGGTACCAACGTGGAGGACGGTGCCCTGCAGGGCTATTTAAAGACGATCGGGATCCCGTTTGTAGGCTGCGATGTGACCGCTTCCGCGTTGGGAATGGATAAATACGCTACGAAAATGATCTTAAAAGAGGCCGGAGTACCGGTGCTTGACGCAAGCATCTTTGCACTTTCGGATTACGCGGAGTTAGAGACGATGATGGATTCGATCGAGAAACGCTTTGGCTATCCGGTGATCGTAAAGCCCGTAAACCTTGGCTCGAGCGTCGGGATCAGCGTGGCCAAAGACCGCGTGGAGTTAGCCTCTTCAGTTGACGATGCCTTTCGTTACGCGACCAGAGTTATGGTGGAGCATGCGATCACGAATCTTCGCGAGATCAACTGCTCGGTTTTGGGAGATGAAAACGACGCGGAAGCATCTGAGTGTGAGGAGCCTCTACACACCAAAGATATCCTGAGCTATGAGGATAAATATGTAAGCAACGCAAAGAGCGGCGGTTCGAAGGGTATGGCGAGCGTATCCAGGAAAATTCCCGCTGATCTCTCTCCCCAAAAGAGGGAGGAAGTTCGCAAAATGGCGGTTACGTCCTTTAAGGCGCTTGGCTGCAACGGCGTTTCCCGTATCGATTTTATGATCGACGAGGATACCGGAAAATTGTATTTTAACGAGATCAATACGATCCCCGGATCCCTGTCCTTCTATCTGTGGGAGCCGGTCGGCGTACCATACAAGGTACTGCTTGACCGTATGATCCGTCTGGCACTTAAGAGAGAGCGCACCGAGCAGAACTTAACCTTTACCTTTGAAACCAATATTTTGAATTCCGCAGGCTTTGGAGGCACAAAGGGATCGAAACTTTAAGCCGGGGAAGGATCATCTTCTGATCTGTGTCAGCTCCACCATACGGGCAAAGTATAAGAGGTCGGAAATATCGGCCTCGGAAGGCCGGCTGGTGCTGTTCGAGCGGTTTATGTATACGACGAAACCGGGAATACGGCTTTTTTCCATCCGGTAGGCTAAGAAGAAGCGTATGTCGTTTTCTATCATATAATCCGGGATCAGACCGTGATCGTGTTCGCCTATGCCTTCCAGTACCAGAAGGACGGTGTTGTTTTCCCCGAATTCCGGCATCACGCTTTCCGGATCGTGTAAAAACGATATTGTCGTTTCGCTTAAGAGAACCTGATAAGGATCCTCTTTTGTGGGTGTGCTGCGGACGCCGTACACGGAGGAGAAACGATCGTCATAGAAGATATAGGCTTCGTCTATGTTGTAGCATTGTACGACGGTGGTTAAGGCTATGTCGAGAGGAGTTTCCGTGTTTAAGAGGAAGTTCTCCATAAGGTCGAACATCAGGCGATGCTTTTCTTTTTCGGTGTAGATGCGCTGTACCGGAACGATGTTGGTAACGCCTGTTCCCAGAATATCACCGTGAACCTCCGGCGTGTAGATTATGTAGCGGTTGCGCCCTTTTTCCTTGGCGCGATAGAGCATTCGGTCGGTCAAGCGGAACAGATCGTCATAGTTTTTTGCATAGTCCGGATACAACGCGGCTCCGATGGAAACGGTCAGATGCAGATCGTTTTCGGAAACGGAATACTTCTTTTCCACATGTTCGCGGATATCTCCGAGGAGAGTTCGCAGGTGAGGTTTCTGGTTGACATTTTCAAAGATGATCATAAACTCGTCTCCGCCAAAACGCCCTACGACACCTTCGGATCCGACACAGTCTCTTACAAGATGGGCCACTTCCGTGATCACTTCATCGCCTTTCATATGACCGAGCGTGTCATTGACACGTTTAAAATGATCGATGTCCAAAAGACAAAAGTAGAAATTGGAATCCGGACGAAGTGTCAGTCCTTTTGTGATTTCCGCGATGGCAGCTTTGTTTAAAAGACCGGTCATAGTGTCAATCCTTGAGGAAGCGCTATCGGACTTTAAGGTCTGGATATCACTTAACTCCATGCGAACAAGATTGCTTCCGTCAGAAAGTTTCTCAATATTGGCGGCAATCCAGTTCAAGGTACCGGAGGCCGTACGGATACGGAAACAGCTTAAGGTAGTGCCACCGACATTGATGGCAAAGATGGTATTTTTGAGGAGCATCATATCCTGAGGAGGGATAACCAGATCGAGCATGGTCAGTTCAGGCATGCCAATATAGCGAAGAAATGACTCTTCGGCATCCACGATATTCATATTAGTGTCGAGCGTGATCAGATATTTCTTGAAGTTATTAGCCATAATTGCACCCCTGTGCCGCTGATTCCTATAAGGTTAAGTAAATACCTGTATAACCTCTTTCATTATAAAACACGACGAAAAAAAAGACAATGAATGAAAGTGTAGTTCAAAAATGCTTGACATGAATGAAAGTATAGTTCAAAAAGACTAAAAAGTGTTTTTTTACATAAATGGACTTTGTGAAAACAGCACTAAATAAGCGCGATATTATCGTCATGATTTTTCGGTGGAAATGTATTAAAAGGGTGGATTTTCACCGAAGATCATGGTAGTATAACTATATCGGAACGGTAACCCCGTTGAAATTGAGCTACAGGAAAAAAGGTTCATAGGAGAGGGTTAAGCAACTTCATATCGAAAGGCAAAGCAAGGGAAACCTTGTGACGCAAAGCTCTAGAGCCTGTAAAATGGCAGTCAGTTGCACATTCCTTTTTTTGGTTTCGTTTCCCGCTTTGCCTTTTGGTGAAGGGGGTTTTTTCGTTAATACGGTTCCCCGGAAAATAAGGAGGAAAAACATATGAAGAATGCTTATACATCACCTGTGAAAAAGGCATTTAAATCCAACGAAGGTTTTTCTCTTGTGGAACTCATCATCGTAGTTGCGATCATGGCAATTCTGGTGGCAATGATCGCACCTGCGCTTAGGCAGTATATCAACAGAGCCAAAAAGGCCAGCGATATGGAAGCGGCGAGAGTGATCGGCGAGGCTCTGGAACGGGTTCTGATCTTAGATGCTGATGCCAGAAAAGAGTGGGAGAGTCTCCCCAAGGCGGTATGGTACAACGTTACCGATTATGAGGGAAACAATTACACCCTGCTCAATGCTTTTGAGTTTACGATGTCCACCGGTAGGAGTAATGACCGTCACGGCACACTTCGTGACGCGCACGGCGGAAAGTTAGCCCATACCTATCAGGCGCTTGTTGAAGAACTCGGACAGAAGCAGCTCGATATCGATTATCGTGAATATTGTATCGGTCAGTTTAAGATCTTCCGCAGAGAAGATAACGCCGGCGTGGAAGTATGGGTTAGCCCGGTTCCTCCCGGAACTGACGGCGAAGGACAAGGCAACGGCTGGACATACTACAGACTGTATCCGAACCCGGATCCCAGATATATGTCCAATGAAGTGCCCGTTGCGAGAAACGCTTCCGCAAATGGCCGTAGATCGGAAGAGCACACGTCTGAACT
>CALDIE010000079.1 GCA_937901625.1 uncultured Lachnospiraceae bacterium | reverse complement strand
AACGAAGCTCGGCATGAACGACCTGGCGGCCAAGATCATCGTGTCCGTCATCACCATCATCCTGAATTATATCATCGTAACGATCCCCGCCGGCAGCGGCATCCCGTGATCTCTTAAATATAAACATAACGCCAATGCAAGCCCACCACCGGCAGAGTCGCCTGCCACAAATACATAATCGGTATCATAGGCCTGTGCAAGGATCCACTCATAGGCTTTTAAAGCATCTTCCAATGCCGCCGGATGAGGGTGCTCAGGCGCTACACGATAATCAACACTGAGCACATCAAGACCGCCGCTGACCTCGTGGTACATGGCCGCCGTATGACGATACAGATTATGAAACTTTCCGTAATATCCGCCACCGTGGAGCTGTAAGATGATCCCCCTTCCCTCTGCCCGGGGATCCTCCCGGTATTCTTCTCTTCCCGATATCCTCTCAAGTAACTTCTTTAGGATTGCAGCCTCTGTTTTTTTCTCCTGTTCCGCAGCCGGATCATCCGTCGCCGCTCCTTCAGGATCGTCTTCTTCTGCGGAACTTTCCACCTTTTCCTGCGTTGACATCTCCTCTTTTGCCGATGCTGTGCGAAGAAGCTCCATCGTAAACTCCCCCATCCCGATCACCGTATTTTCCAGATGCTCCGGACACCGCCAGGGTTTTTCCTTTTCATAAAAACGCTCTCTCGTCTCTTCGATTTCCCTGCCGGACATACGGCTGAGCCTCGGCACACGATTTGCCACCGCGACCATTTTTCTCGCCGTCCGTCCCAAGAGACTTACGTTTAC
Organism: uncultured Lachnospiraceae bacterium; assembly: GCA_937901625.1. Taxonomy (GTDB): domain Bacteria; phylum Bacillota; class Clostridia; order Lachnospirales; family Lachnospiraceae; genus NK4A136. Next base: position 15,806 of record CALDIE010000079.1, on the reverse strand, counting down.
CTTCTCCTCAGACATGGAACCTCCGTTTGATCTCCCTCACAAATTCTCTCGATCCGAAAATAGCAGTCCCCAAAATAAAGATTCCCGTAACACTTACGCAAATGACCGGAAGAACAATGTTGCTGATCTTCCCCGCAAAATATAACGCTATGATTGCAACGCTGCTGATGCCGATCATCAGCAAAAGCAAAGTATAGCTGACCCACCTGCTGCGGTTGAGCATCATCAAAAAGAACACGATAGCATCACCGCCCAGCAGGATGCCGGGTATCGCCCACTGCAGAGCCCACCCGTGATCGCCGCTAAAATGATCGATCGCATACAGGATCACGATCGTCAAAAACATCTGCATACCGATCTTGGAAGCAAAACCGGCGTCGTGGCGGATCCAGTACAATAAAAAAGCATACGAGTATACAAACACCACGCCCGTTAAAATACACCAGAGATACTTCGGTGTTACCAGAAGGTTTACCGTTACCAGACAGATCTCTGCCACGATAAACAGAAACAGGACCAGACGAAGCGCAAAACGCATCCTTTTTTGTTTGGTCCAGATATCCGGGTAGGAGGCGCCCCCGCGAAAGCGCTCCGATATCTCTTTTTCGTCTCCCACCTCATCCAGTACGCGATGGCAGAAGGGACATACGTTTGTGTCATCATATATATTGATCTTACAACGCGGACATCGATTCATATATTTCCTTTCCCTGGCGAATCAGAAATCATAAGCTCCGTTCGTTTCCACCGCAACTTCGATATCGCAATCCGTCATACATTGTACAAACTGTTTCAGGATCGACGGATCCGCAAGAACCGTCGTAAACGTGATCGTTAAGATTCCCTGATAGGAGCTGATCGCTCCCTTCATATTCTGACCTTTGGACATGGCCAACATTGCGGAAAAATTCTTAATATACGGGATGTAGGGTTCCCTGATATCTACATTTCCGATATTGGTTACCGTCGATGTGGTCCCATGCGCGGACGCCTGGTAAACCTGGCGTATCGCAATATTCTTAATGGTAAGCGGGATCATGCGCAAAATGAAATTTCTCTCATTGGAAACATTATACTCCAGGATCTTCTCCAGATTTTCCTTCGTTGTCTGCTCCTTGAGACTGTCCGCAACGATAGGAAGAACTTCCTCGAAGCTGTAGTCATCCTTTTCCGGCTTAAATACCGCTGAAACCATTACAAAGAAATTTTTTAAGGTATGACTGTCATAGTAAGGTCTGAGATTTACCGGCACGCAGCACGAAATCGGCTTTGCGGACGGTTTTCCCTCAAGATACGCACGGTAAACGGAATATATAAACGCTCCCACCAGAAACTGATTGATCGTAACCGAATACCCCTTTGCCGCCTTCTTTAACTGATCAACAGGCATATAGCAGTGCAATACGCCAACCTCTCCCCGCTGCAGATACTCTCCCTTCAGAGTCACGGCGCGTCGGGATGTATAGGTTTTCTTATGCTGCTTCCCGTCACTTCTAAAATTTTTTACATAGCTGTCTTCCTGATCCAGAAAAACACCGGAAGATATCTTATCCTTTTCTCCGGAGAGAGCCTCGGGATATTTTTTTCTCAGATATTGATAGACGATCTCTTTTAAAAAGATCAGACCTCCATACCCGTCCGAAAGAGCATGAAAGACCTCCAGATTGATCCTTCTTCCGTAGTAGGTGACGCGGAAAAGATATTGATTGTTCTTGTTTTTATTGATATAGGATGTAGGGAAATCATTCTCCTCCGTTACCTTCGGCAAAGGATGATCGTTCTCCTCGAAATAATACCAGAATACCCCCTTTCGAAGACGCATTCTGAAATTTAAGAATTCTCCTGCCACGAACTCCACAGATTCGTTTAAGAGCTCCGGGTCAATTTCCTCCGTCAATACAGCAGAGATCCGGTAAACATTGGTCAAACTCTCCGATGCGATCACCGGAAAAAGATTGGCCGTATTATCCAGTTTTGTCCAGGCCAATTGTCTGGACCTTCTCTTCTTTTTTTCCAACACAGCCTCCTCCTTCGTGCCTCTATACATTATAAATGCATTTGGCAGGCGCATTCAAGGTTCTCTTTGGCCCGTTTCAGGTTTTGCCCGTCCTCGATCACCGGAAAATACCGATTTCCGGAAAGATGATCCGTGTAATAGCGAAGCGCAAGTTCCAGATACAGTCTCTCCTGTGCTATCTCAAGCTGATCGACAGAGATTTCCTCCTTTGTAACAAAACCTTCCCCGATATAGCCGTCCATAAATTCCCGCGTGATCGTCTTTCTCTCTTCCGCGGGATGCAGCGCGCACAGCGAGCGCAAAGCATCCGCCAGATCCGTGATCCTCTCCCCCATGGAAAGCGTGTCGAGATCCAGCATCGCGATCACTTTTCCTTCCTCATCCATCAGAAAATTCGTCCACTTCGTATCCCCGTGAATGACCTTGCGGGGAATCTTATTTCCCTTTTCAAAAAGGTTGCCAACGGATGCTCTACGGGACTCCAGAACCTCCTCCAGCTCCCTTTCAAAGTCTGTATCTTCCACAAATCCTCTTCGATGAGTTTCATCCTTCCGAACCCGGTGATATTCTTCCTCGTAATAAACGATGTCATGAAAGTGCGGGATCACATCCTGCATCTCTCCCTCCACCTCATCCAGAATGCGGTGCAGGCGGGCCAGTGCTCTCCCGTACTCCTTTGGACTTCCGGGATACGATGATTCCTTTGCCGGGATCAGCGGGTATTCGCGAATATATTCACCGTTTCCGTCTGCCCTAAAATAACTCCCGCTTTCCTTAAAGAAACGCCATTCGGGGATCAAAAGTCCACCGGTGATCCCAAGGCGAACGCACTTTTCATACGCCGCACGCAAACTCCTGTAGTTCTCTTCGATCATCGACATGCTCTTTCCGAAAACGGCACGGTTCATATATTGCCGTATGTACGGACCGTCCTCGGTGTAAATAACCGTCGTCCGGTTCACCTTTCCCTGCATGATTGCGATTGTTGTCTTTTTGTCCATGTAGTCCCCCGTATCTGCTGCCGGTCCGCCGGATCCGCCTTAAACTCAACCCTTATCCGCCGCGTACCTCCCCATACCCCGTTTCAATACCTTCATCTTATAAGGAAAGCCGCCTTAGCACTTTGCTTAAAGCGGCTCCCGTTTTTATTATAATATAGTATGATCTATTTTACATCATTTCAATTTTCCATTCCGAACGCATTTCTTTAACTGCGGATCTCGATCGCAAGGGTGTACTGGAGCTTTCTGAGGATCTTATCCACATATCCGTTAACGGCATCCTGTGTCAGTTCCTCATCTCCCGGCGTGAATATGATCGTATACGCCATGCTCTTCTTTCCGGGCGGGATCGGTGCTCCCTCGTACACATCAAAGAGTTTCACATCCGTGATATATTTGCAGGAAGAGAGAATTGCCTCCTCTACCTGTCCGCTGGTGACCGTCTTATCCATGATCAACGCCAGGTCTCTCTTCTCCACGGGGAATTTGGACAACGGCGTAAACGAAGGAGTGCGGCCATACCATTTTTCCAATGCGCCCAGGTCGATCTCACAGACATAGGCAGGGATTCTCATGTCCGTATCTTCTTCGATCTCATAGGAGATCTGTCCGAGATATCCTACATCTTCCCCTTCGCAGGTGATCTTAGCCGCGCGGTACGGATGCAGATACGGCTTTTGAGTCACTTCATAGGAGAACTTGATCTGCAAAGTTTCCGCAACATTCTCGGTCAGGCCCTTTAATGTAAAGAAGTCTTCTTTCTCACCGAATACGCCGATACAAAGGGTGGCTGTCTCATCCGGATAATCAGAGATCGGCAGCTCCTTCGGCAGGAAACGGCTGCCCAACTCGAAGAGACGTCCCTCCAGATTTCCCTTCTTCTGGTTTCTTGCGATCGCGTAGATCATCTCCGAAGCAAGTGTGGTACGCATCAGAGAGAGATCTTCATTGATCGGATTCAGGATACGGATCGCCTTTCTCTCCGGACCATCCTCGGGAATCCGAAGGAGGTTCAGATCCGACGGGGAGAAGAAGGAGTAGTGCATGCACTCATAAGCTCCCTCTGCGCAAAGCGCGCGCTTGATCTTTAATTCCGTCTTCTGCTTTAAGTTTCTGCCACCCATAGTGACTGCCGCATCCTGCAGGAAGGTAGCCTGTACGTGGTCATAGCCGTACATACGGATCACTTCCTCCGCAATATCGGGATAATCCTCCATGTCTTCACGATAAGCCGGAACATGAATGGTCAGCTCGTCTCCGCTGATCGACGGCTCGAAGTTTAAGTTCGTCAAAATACGTACAATATCCTCATTCGGAACGGTGATTCCCAGTACGCCGTTTACCTTTTCAATGGAAGCCTTCATCTCACGGCTCTCAAGGCTGTTGCCGGTGTTAACATCCACATGTGTAGCGGATACCTTGCCGCAGTCTAACTCCTCGATCAGGTGAAGCGCTCTCTTCATTGCCAGAACAGTGGTATATTCGTACACACCCTTCGCGAATGCGGCCGAAGAATCCGATGCCTGCCCCAAAGCTCTGGAACTCTTACGGATATTGTCTCTCTGGAACTTTGCTGCCTCAAAGGTAACGGAAGTCGTCGTCTTTCGGATCTCCGAATTCAATCCGCCCATGATACCTGCCAAAGCCACCGGCTTTACACCGTCACAGATCACAAGATTATCGCTCGTTAACGCGAATTCCTTTTCATCCAGCGTAACGATCTTCTCTCCGTCCTTTGCGCGACGGACCACGATACGGTTACCCTCTAAGAAATTGCCATCGAAAGCATGCATCGGCTGTCCGATCTCACGCATGATGTAGTTTGTGATATCCACGATATTGGAGATTGCGTTGTTGCCAACCAACGCCAGACGGCGCTTCATCCATGCGGGGCTTTCTCCGATCTTTACATCATACACATAATGTCCGATGTAACGGGGACAGAGATCCGGATCCTCCACGGTTACGGACAAGCCTTCATTTTTCACATCCGTCTCCGTATAATCAAGTGCGGGCATCTTTAGTGGCTGCCCCAAAACCGCAGCCACTTCTCTTGCGATCCCCAGAATACTCTGGCAATCCGGACGGTTTGCCGTTACGGAAATATCAAAGATCCAGTCATCAAGTCCGACGATCGGCTTCACATCGTCTCCCGGATTTGCATCCGCAGGTAATACCAGCAGTCCGTTATATCCTGCGCCGGGATAAAGATCCTCGTTTAATCCGAGTTCAACACCGGAACAAAGCATTCCGTTGGAATCGTATCCGCGAAGTTTACCTTTCCTGATCGTCGCAACACCGACGACCGTCACATGGTCTTTGGCCGTTTCGATCACGGTAGCACCGTCGAGCGCCAACGGGTATTTCCCGCCGACAGCCACATTATCGGCTCCGCAGCATACCTGCATCGTTCCAAACGAACCCGCGTTAACCTGACATACATGCAAATGCGTATCGGGAATCGGATCGCACTGCTCCACCAGACCAACCACTACCCTGGATATATCCTTGCCTGTTTCCCAGCATTCTTCCACTTCAAATCCGCAGGAGAAAAGCTTTTCCTCCAGCTCCTTCGGGCTTATCTCAATATCTACATAATCCTTTAACCAACTCAAAGGTACTAACATAATAGACTCCTTTCTTCCTGCCTGTCTTCTTATTGATAATCCGAAATCTGCTTCAATACATCCAGGTCGGATTCAAAGAGCAGCTTAATATTGTTGATACCGTACTTTAACATGGCTGTACGCTCAATACCGATACCGAAAGCAAATCCGCTGTATTCATCCGGATCGATCCCGCAGTTTGCCAAAACCTTACGGTTCACAACGCCTGCGCCCAATACCTCGATCCAACCGGTACCCTTGCAGAGTCCGCAGCCCTTACCTCCGCAGGAGAAGCAGCTGCAGTCCACTTCTACGGACGGTTCCGTAAACGGGAAGTAAGAAGGACGAAGTCTTGTCGTTGTCTCTTCCCCGTAGATTTTCTGTACAAAGAGATCCAACGCGCCTTTCAGATCGCAGAGCGTAATCTTCTTATCCACAACAAGCCCTTCCATCTGGGAGAACATCGGGCTGTGGGTGGCGTCATCATCCGAGCGGAATACCTTGCCGGGAGATAAGATCTTGATGGGCGGTTTCTTGTTTTCCATTACATGGATCTGGCCGGAAGAAGTCTGCGTGCGCAGCAAAAACTCAGGGCTGAGATAAAACGTATCCTGCATATCTCTCGCCGGATGATCCTGCGGCGTGTTCAGGGCCGTGAAGTTGTAGTAGTCGTTCTCAATCTCACTGCCCTCATAAATCTCAAAACCCATGCCCGAGAAGATATCGATCAACTGCTCGCGCATCTGAGTAACCGGGTGAAGGTTGCCCGGGGTTTCCTTTTTGGCAGGCATGGTTATGTCGAGTTTCTCACTCTCGTATCGGCGCTTTAATTCCAATTCTTTCATCTTACGATCAATCTTTTCAAAGTGGTCGAGTGCCCAGGTCTTTAACTCGTTGACTGCCTTACCATAGTCAGCTCTCTGTTCCGCCGGAATGTTCTTCATGTCCTTCATAAGGGCACTGATCTTGCCCTGCTTGGGATCCATAAAAGTCTTCTTCATCTCATAGACCAGGCGGGAGCTGTCCAACCCTTCTGCCTTTTCCCTGATCTCCGCACGGATCGCCTCGATCCGTTCCTGTAATGCATTGTCTGCCATCTTTTTCCTCCTTTTTCTGAAAAACAAAACGTCCCATAACACCTGGCGATGTTATGGGACGAAGCTATCATTCTCCGCGGTACCACCCATGTTCAGACCGGTCCGACCGGTCTGCACTTGTACTCACTGTTCTGTTTTTGCTCCCGTGCTGAAATTCACTAAAGGCCACCCCGTCCGTACTTCCAGCCGATGATACAGACTCTCTGCGCAGGTGCTCTTCCTTTCGCTACTGACACACGATCTTCGCTCTCTGTGTGATATTTTAGCCATTTGGCAACGGAAAGTCAAACGAAAAAAAGGGGATGATTTCTTAATCAATTCTTAAACACTTCACGTATGGTATCTTAATCACCTTTGTGCGAAAATGAGTTCTGTGATCACAGTGCGCGAAAGGAGTACATAATCATGGGATACCGGATTTTGGTATGTGACGACGAAGCAGATATCGTAAGAGCGATCAGTCTCTTTCTTCAATCGGAAGGATATGAGGTTCTGACAGCCGCAAACGGAAAAGAGGCTTTGGACATTATGGAGAAAACGGAAGTTCATCTTCTCCTGCTCGATGTTATGATGCCGATCATGGACGGAGTCACCGCCCTGGCAAAGATCCGAACGTTTTCCAATATTCCGGTAATCATGCTGACCGCCAAAAGCGAAGATGCCGATATTGTTCTGGGTCTGAATCTCGGTGCGGACGATTATGTCACAAAACCGTTCAGTCCGGTGGAACTGATGGCCAGAGTCCGCTCTCAGATCCGGCGATATCTGTCCTTAGGCGGGACCGTGAAAGAAGACGATCTTGTCTGCGGCGGAATCCGCTTAAACGACCGGGCCAAGGAAGTGACCGTGGACGGCACTCCCTGCAGGTTAACGAAAACGGAATATGATATTTTAAAACTCCTCATGCAGGAACCCGGGCGTGTCTTTACGCCTTCGGAAATCTATGAATCCGTTTGGCAGGAAGCCTGCCTGGGAACCGAAAGTACCGTTGCCGTACATGTAAGACACTTACGCGAAAAAATAGAGATCACCCCTTCAGATCCGCGCTACATTAAAATGGTATGGGGTCGCGGATACTATATGAACGGCGGCAAACAATAATAATATCAACCTGATAAAGTATAAAGGAGAACTCACATAATTATGGAATCTGCAAACGAAAAAACGATCAAAAAACACAGCGGGTGGTTTTGGCTGTTTTGGTTACTTATAAGTCTCGTCATTATGGGCGCATCCATGATCGGTTCGGCCACACTTTACCATTATGGCGCCTACAAGAGCAAGGAAGCTTTTCGCCTTCAGTGGAATGAGCGCTTACTGAAAAATTATGCGATCTACGCACTTAGCGACCGGGAAAACAATTACAATATTGCCAGGCTCAACCAGACGAACTTTCACTTCGGCGTTTATCAGTCGGAGAATGGAGAATCCGCAGACCTCGGTGACAGAAGTATCTATCTCATATCCAATCTGGAGGATAGTTTCTATTACGATCCCTATGCGAAAAACCCTTTCTTATACAGCGCGACGATCGGTGAAACAACTACGATCCACCCGAATATTTCAAGCATTTTTGATAACGGGGTACTTGTAAATTACTGGTACAGCGAAAGCGACGATGTAACATACACCAACTATTATGTAGTCTGCTATGCTCAGGATCCTTTGGACACTACCCGTACGGATCTGTTTACCGAAAGCGTTCCTTTCGTTAATTTTATGCTGGCTATACGCTTCGTGCTTCCGGTCATAGCGATCCTCTTTGCAATTGCATCCCTTTTCTTCGGGATAATGTTTCTTCGCTGCTTCTTTCAGGGTATGCGAAATATGTTTTCGATGCTCAGACTGCAGTGGCATGGACAGGTTCCCCTGCTAGCCAGGACAATTCTGGTTATCGTTCTGTATTGCGCGATTGAATTCTTCATTCTGATTGCGGGTCGTGATGAGGATGCCTTGATCTTCTTTTTCTTCTTAGGACATATTATCATGATCCCGTTGATCCTTTTGCATATATTGCAGTTACGACGGATCAGCAACGGTGCCGCTGAACTTGCGAAGGGAGATCTCGGTAATGGATTGAATACAGAATATCTGTTCTATGATTATAAAAAGATCGCGGATAATATGAATGACCTGCGCGCCGGTATGGAATCCGCCGTGGCAGAACGAATGAAGAGCGAACATTTTAAGACCGAATTGATTTCCAATGTTTCGCATGATATCAAAACGCCCCTCACCTCCATCATCAATTATACGGAACTGCTTTCACAGGCTCCGGAGGATGAACCGGCAAACCGCGAATATCTCGATGTTTTAAGGCGACAGTCCGTAAAATTGAAAAAACTCCTGGAGGATCTGATCGAAGCCTCCAAGGCCAGCAGCGGTAATCTGAAAGTCGAGTCCGGCAGATGTAATGTCAACACGATGCTCCATCAGATCCTCGGGGAATATGAAGAGCGTTTACAGGAACAGAGTGTTGACTTACGGATCGCTGTTCCCGAAGGCGATATTTGTATCCTTGCGGACGCAGCGCATCTTCAACGGATCTTTGACAACCTGATGACCAATATTGCTAAATATGCTCAACCTCTGACCAGAGCGTATGTCAATCTTACCGATACCGGCGATCAGGCCGTGATCGAGTTTAAGAACACTTCCAAAGATCCTCTCAATATGAGTGCCGAGGAATTCATGGAGCGCTTCACCAGAGGGGATGAATCCCGCAACAGTGACGGTCATGGATTGGGCTTATCCATCGCCCGCAGCCTTACGGAACTCATGGGCGGTACATTAGAGCCGGTCGTTGACGGTGATTTATTTAAAGTTGTATTGCGCTTCCCAAAGGTTGAGTAGTATTGCGATTTTATCTGTGTTATACTTCTTTTGTTCCGCGTTTGCGGGACGGGGAGGCTCCGATGGGATCATTTCTATGAATACACCGGGCTGCCACTACAGAATTAGCAGGAGAGCATCCGGTCATGGAAGAATTCAGCAGAACCGAATTATTACTTGGTAAAGAAGCGCTTGAGAAGCTGGCAAAGGCCAGGGTTTTGGTCTTTGGTGTAGGCGGCGTCGGCGGTTATGTCGTAGAGGCTTTGGCCCGGTCCGGCGTTGGCTATTTGGAACTGGTGGATGATGATACCGTCGCCCTCTCCAATATTAACCGACAGATCATCGCAACACACGCATCCCTGGGGCGTCCCAAGGTGGATGTCGCAAAGGAAAGGGTGTTGGATATCAATCCGTCCGCAGTCGTGCAGACCAGACAATGCTTTTATCTTCCGGAAACAGCCGATCAATTCGACTTTTCGTCCTACTCCTACATCGTTGACGCTATCGATACGGTAACAGCCAAGATCGATATCATTGTACGCGCAAAAAAGGCAGACACACCCATCATCAGCGCTATGGGAGCCGGTAACAAGCTGGATCCAACAATGTTTGAAGTGGCCGATATCTACAAGACATCCATGTGCCCACTGGCTAAGGTCATGCGCAAAGAATTAAAATTCCGGGGCGTCGACCACCTGAAAGTCGTCTACTCCAAAGAATCCGCGCTCCACGAGCGTCAGGCGGAAGTTCCTTCCGGCAGCCGCCGTTCCATACCGGGCAGTGTTTCCTTTGTCCCCTCTGTTGCCGGACTCATCATCGGCGGCGAGGTGATCAAGGACCTTATCCGGCAGGTTTGATGTGCTCTATTGTATATCTGCCACCTTATCAGATCTTAAACAATCCGGTTTTTGGGCTGAAATCAAAAATCCCCGACAGACTTCTGTGTCAGTCGGGGATTTTTAGGATTTACGTTGTTGATGATGCTGTGTCCGTACCGCAAAAACGTGACAGTAGGTACGTCCCTGTGTCACATCAGGCTTTGATGAGGAGGGATTTACCGGTCATGTCGGCGGGCTGCTCGATCTCCATGATCTCTAAGAGAGTGGGAACGATATCGCAGAGCTTGCCGCCTTCGCGAAGGGTGTAAGCGGGATCGTAGTTGTACAGGATGAACGGAACCGGGTTCGTTGTGTGAGCGGTGTGAGGCTCACCGTTCTCGTAGTTGATCATCTGCTCGCAGTTACCGTGATCGGCACAGACGAAGAGAATACCGTCCATCTTCTTAACCGCCTCTACTGCGGTTCCTACGCAGCCATCCACAGTCTCAACTGCCTTGATGGCTGCTTCCAAAACTCCGGTATGTCCAACCATGTCCGGATTTGCGAAGTTGATGATGATCACATCATAATCTCCGGAAAGGATTGCAGCGTTTAACTTTTCGCTAACCTCCGGCGCGCTCATCTCGGGCTTTAAGTCATAGGTTGCAACTGCGGGAGAGTTAACAAGCACACGATCTTCTCCCGGGTTGGGAACTTCCTTACCGCCGTTAAAGAAGAATGTAACATGTGCGTACTTCTCTGTCTCTGCGGTTCTGAACTGTCTTAATCCATGCTGAGCAAGAACCTCGCCAAAGGTATTGGTGATCTCCTGCTTCTTGAATGCAACATACTTGTTAGGGATCGTCTCGGAATAATCCTTAAAGCATACATAGGTCAAAGGTATATAGCCGTTGGCTCTCTTTAAGAAGCCGATATCCTTACGATCGCTTGCGTCCTTGCTCTCGGCCTTAACATCTTCCTCGGTATAGCAGAATGCTCTGGAAATCTGTCTTGCGCGATCCGGACGGAAGTTAAAGAAGATAACGGAATCATTCGGCTTAACCAGAGAAATGGGATTTCCGTTCTCATCTGTGATCACGGTCGGAAGAAGAAACTCATCCGTTACGCCGTTATCATAGGAATCCTGCATTGCCTGTACCGGATCTGTTGCCTTAACGCCTTCGCCGGTTACCAGGGAATCATACGCCAACTGGATACGATCCCAGTTGTTATCACGATCCATCGCGTAATATCTTCCGGAAAGGGAAGCCACGGTACCTACGCCGACCTCCTTGGTCTTTTCGATCAACTGCTCCAGATAGCCCTTACCGGATGCGGGAGGTGTGTCTCTTCCGTCAAAGAACGGGTGAAGGTATACTCTGGTGAAATCATTTCTCTTGCAAAGCTCCAAAAGAGCGAAAAGATGCCGAATGTGACTGTGTACACCGCCATCGGAGAGCAAGCCCCAGATGTGCAGGTCGGAATTGTTTTCCTTACATTTATTGATCGCGCGCAGGAGTTCCGGATTCTCAAAGAAATCTCCGTCCTCGATCAGCTTGGTGATCAGTGTCAGATCCTGATAAATGATACGGCCCGCACCGATATTCATATGTCCTACTTCAGAATTTCCCATCTGTCCTTCCGGAAGACCTACTGCCATACCGGAAGCCTGTCCGTATACAAAAGGGCATTCCTTCATCAGCTTGTCTACATTCGGCGTATTTGCCATGTATACCGCATTCGCCTCTTTGTGTTCAGACATTCCGAAGCCATCCAGTACCATCAATACAACGGGTTTTTTTCTCATGATAACATCCTCTCTTCTCTTACTGTGAAAGTCAGGTTTCGAACGGTTTGTCCCGCAAATAGTCCGGGTTCAAAACCGATTCCACGAAATCATCACTTTCTTACAAAACGGTTCTGTTCGGGGTCATACCGGTATCCGATCTGCTCGAGTACAGACGCGATCTCTTCCGGGTTCTCCCCCGTGCTGTCGCCAAACTCCTCCAAAGAAGGATAAAAATCCCGTAGCTGTGTGTTCATATAACTAAGTAATATTATCGGGTCTTTCGGTAACATACTTCTTCCTCCCTTTGGGACTTTTACGACTACTCAACTCTATCACAGTTCGTTATATCAAACAAGTATTTTTCTTATTCTTCCTTTTTCCTTATAAAGGAAAAACCGGTCAGATCTCTCCAACCGGCTCTGCTGCCTGTAAACCCTCTATAAACGTTATCACCTCATCCGGGAACTTCTTAATGGTACACGGTACCAACGTTCCCTTAATGTTACACGGTACCAATGTTCAGAGTCTTAGCGGCATGGTCTAAAGCCTGCTCCATCATTGCGTTTACGGATTTGTCATCAGAGGCTGTTGCAATGAGCAGCTTTTCATTTCCGCTGCCGTCTTTAAAACCGTAATACTTCATCTTGGAACCTTTCCAGACAATCCAGTCACCTGACCCATATTCCATGTTTCCGATGCTTACAGGGGTCTTTACCCCGGGAAGGCCTCCGCCGGGTTCCTGTATGAATATGCTGGGCGAAGAAATATCATCGGGATACATGTATGAAAGCTGTATCTCCAAAGCGCCGGCATCGAATTCTTCAAATTCCGCAGGCACTTCAAAGCTTATACCGTTACCTTCTGCGGTCTGATAATCTCCGCTGATTTGTACAGGATCTGCCGTTTTAGCGGTCAAAGGCTGTGACGACTGATTCTGCACAGTACCTTCCGGTGACTGCGCAGTGTTTTCAGGAGCATTATCCACAGTCTGGTCATAGACCTGCTTAGCCTTTTGAGCTACACTTCCCAGAGAGTTTTCTCCGGACAAGCCTGCCTGCTTATCGATGTTTTCAGCCACATTCATAAGTCCCTTCATAAAAGAATCCATAAGTCCCATTTTTCTTTCCTCCCATTAAAAATGCATATTTACAGCTCCTCTTATATTATGATGTCGGGGTCTCTACCCCTGTTTGAATCAGCCGTCTGAACGGTCTTCCCTTTTCCTTCCGAGAAGTCCGCATGCCTCGCCTGCCAATGCTGCCGCCTTTTTCTTTTCCGTTTCCGGATCGGAAAGCACATCCTCATATTCAGTATGTTTATCAAACCAGCGGATCGCGTAAGAGCAGGAAAGAACCGCCTTTTTCCCCTCCTTGCGAAGATATCCGGCTAACTCTTTCGTCAGTTTACCGGCAACTCCCTGTCCCCGTAAGGACGGATCCACCACCGTATGCGTAACATTTACCGTTTGGGGATCATACTCCGGGAACTGAATGTAAGCAATCTTCTTTCCTTCCTCATCCTGTAAATAAATTTCCCCGTCCGTATACTGAAAATCATTCATATCTCACCACCCTCCTGTTCTAACAAATATCCCTTCCGTACCGTGGGCTATTCAACCACCTGGCGCAGATTTGTCCGGTCTACCAGGATCAACAGATCTTGATCTTCCTTTAAAGATTCGTCCGGATCGATATCCGAACTTAACTTCCCGTCCTTTTTGATACAAAGAACATTTACGCCAAAGCGGTTCCTTAAACGCAGCTCTTTCAGGTTCTTTCCGACCCAGGAAGCCTTCGGCTTCAGTTCCACGATCGCCAGATTTTCGGTGATTTCAAAGAACTCCACAAAATTGCTCACCGTAAGCGTCTTGGCAATCCTCTGTCCGTATTCCTTCTCCGGCTGTATCACATCATCGGCTCCGATCCGCAACAGGATTTCTTCCATTCTGTCATTCTTGGCCTTTGCGATGACCTTTTTGGCTCCGTCCTCTCTTGCCACCATGATGCTCATGATACTGGCCTCGAGGTTCATAGACATCGCCACAACGACGACATCCATATTTCCAAGTCCCAGGCTCTTGATGGCTTCCACATCCGTCAGATCCGCCACGATCGCATGGGTCACCTTATCCGACATCTGATTGACCACAACATCGTTGTTGTCCACCACCATCACTTCCGCTCCGCCCGCTGCCAATTCCTCCGCAAGGCTTCTGCCGAATTTGCTAAGCCCCAGTACCGCTACCATACTTTTCATTTTTTCCCCCGCGGCCTGTATCCAAAGCATGCCGCTTATCCTTTCTTTCATTATCCGATAAAATAATGCCCCTCCGCAAAGCCCTTATCATTTGCAGGCGGACGGTTTACGGCAAAGAACAACGCCATCGATATCGGTCCTATTCTTCCCAGATACATCGCCAGGATGACAATGATCTGCCCCGCGGTATTAAGACTTCCCGTCAATCCTCTGGAGAGTCCCACCGTTGCAGTCGCACTGAAAATCTCATAAGAAGCGTCGATCAGTGATACATGACTGCATTTCATCAACAAAATCGCAAATATGATCGTCAACAGGAAACTTACCGTTACGATGGCTGTCGCTTTGTTGACCATCTTCTGTGTTACTTTCCTTCCAAAGACCACTTCTTCACTACGGTTACGTATATAGGAAATGGCATTTAACAGAAGGATGAAAAAAGTTACCGTTTTCACACCTCCGGCCGTTCCGACAGGAGAACCGCCGATAAACATATAGAATAATCCGATCAGACAGGTTTCCGCAGTCAGATCCTGCTGCGGAATGCTCGCAAACCCCGCCGTACGGAAGGTAATGGATTGAAAGAGCGATTCAAGGATCCGGTTGCCGGTGCTCATATCACCGATCGTGGCAGGATTGTCTTTTTCGAAGAGATATACAAGGACTGCTCCGGAAACGATCAATACTGCAGTCAATACCAGTGTCAGCCTGGAGTGCTCATTCAACCTGCGAAAGAATCCCGTAATACCCAGTTTTCTTTTGCGTGTCCGCTTTATGTTCTCCTCGATGTCAAACCACACCACATAGCCAAGACCGCCTAACACGATCAGGATCATCGTCACGATCATGATCGGGAGATTGGTATTATAGCGGATCAGCGAGTCCGGTCCGATAATGTCAATTCCGGCATTACAGAAAGCGGAAACCGAATTAAAGAGTGCCACCCACAGGCCTTTTGCGAAACCAAACTCCTTTACAAACACGAAGGCGTACAGGATTGCTCCCACGCCTTCCACGATCAGTGTCTGAACCACTACTCTTTTTAAGAACCCTCTCAATCCCTCGATCGAATCCAGATTGTAATAATCCTGAACCAGGAGTCGCAGTTTTAAGGAAAACTTTTTATGAAGCAGAATGACGAACAGCGAGTAAAAGGTGATCACACCAAATCCACCCAACTGGATCAGGATCAGAATAATGATCTTTCCAAAAAGCGACCAATGGGAAAATGTATCCACTACCACCAGACCCGTTACACAGGTACAGGTTGTCGCTGTAAAGAGCGCCGTCAAAAAGGATGTATGTTCTCCTGCTGCCGTTGACCACGGCAGCAACAGAAACGCCGTCCCCACCAGGATCAAAGCCACAAACCCCAGCATAATGATCTGGA
>CALDIE010000078.1 GCA_937901625.1 uncultured Lachnospiraceae bacterium | reverse complement strand
CCGTTGTGATGGTGTTGATATAATTATTCCAAGCTGTCACAATGAAGTTCCAGATGGTATTCAAAACTTCCGAAATGAAGCCGGAAACGGCAGTCCACACGGTCGTAATCACATTATGAATTGCATCCAAGACAGCCGAAACAGCATCAGCAATGCCGTTCCAGATAGTTTCAAATGTGTTTTTAATACTCTCCAGAATTGGAGTGATAAAAGCAACAATCGCATTCCAGACTGCCGAAATTTTCTCTGAAATCCAGTCCATAGCCATGCCGATTAAGATTTTCACCGCTTCAAAAATAGTTTCAAAAAGATAAGCAAAAGCATCGAGCAGAGGTTTGATAGTTTCGTAGACAGCAGTCCAGACATTAACAATGGTGGTATAAATTGTGCTAATAATTGTCGAGATTGTGGTGTAAATTGCATTGAAGATAGTCGCAAAGAAATCATGCACTGCTGTGAAAATTGTGGTGATAAAGTCCCTGATAGCGGTGGCCCTGGGCAGCTGTGTGGGCTATTACTTCATTGAGACCATCATGCACTACCTCACCCTGCCCGTGGGGAAGCTCTATTATATGCAGCCTTCTGAGGCTTTCTTCACTTATTTGAAGGTGGCAGTGTTTGTGGGGTTCCTGCTGGCTTTGCCTGTGGTGTTCTTCCATGTGTGGCGGTTCTTTTTGCCGGCTCTTACGGTGAGGGAACGCATGGTGCTGGGGCTGATAGTGCCTTCGTCGGTAGTGCTCTTTTTCATTGGCCTGGCCTTTTCTTTTTTCCTGGTGCTGCCCACGGCGGTGAAGTTCTTCATGAGCTTTGGGGGCGGCGACCTGGAGGCCATGTTCTCGGTGGACAAGTACTTTGACTTTGTGCTGACCTTTGTGCTGCCCTTTGGCTTTGTCTTTGAGCTGCCTTTGATTATTACCATTCTGGGCAAGATGGGGCTTATCAGCTCGGCGTTTTTGAAGCGCCATTTCCGCATTGTGATTTTCCTGTCCTTCGTGATAGGTGCCATCATCACTCCCACGCCGGATGTTTTCACGCAGTCTATGATTGCTTTGCCCATGTTCCTCTTGTACGGGGTGGGCTATTTCATAGTCCGCTATGTTTTGCATAAATAAGGAGGAATCTTTTTGGCATACAAAGACTTGCGTGAGTTCATGGAGGAACTGGAAAACCGTGGGCTTTTGAAGCGCGTCAAGACGGAAGTGGACCCGGAGCTGGAAATCACAGAAATTGTGGACCGGGTTTCCAAGGGGCCGGATGACAAAAATGTGGCCCTGCTCTTTGAGAATGTGAAGGGCTCCAAGATGCCTGTGCTCATCAATGCCTTTGGCAGCTATGAGAATACGGTGGAGGCCGTAAGAAGGATTAAGGAGATGTAAGATTATACTACCTTTGAATTTATGGTATAATACGGGGAAAGGTGTCGCTGCGCTGGCACAGGCGACACTTTGACGAGAAGCCCCATCGAGACGGTAGTCGAGATGGTATAATGACGATGTTGGGGTCATAAGGTATAAAATCCGGATCTGGCTTGACAGAATGCGGATTTAGACCTTAGGATCCGCAAGAGTAAAAATACCATATCAAAGGAGGGATGGTCTCATGGCAAAAGTAGCGGTTTTCCTGGCAAATGGCTGCGAAGAAGTAGAAGCATTAACGCCCGTGGATATCTTAAGGAGAGGCGGGATAGAAGTGACGGTCGTATCGATCACAAATTCCCTTAAGGTCGAGGGATCTCACGGAATCCGCATGGAAGCGGACGCGGTGATCAGCGAGATGGATCTAGCGGAATACGACATGGTCGTTCTTCCGGGAGGAATGCCCGGTACGAGATATCTGGAAGCGGATGCAAGGGTGATCGATACGGTAAAGGAATTTGCCGTCAATCCGGATAAATACATTGCTGCCATCTGTGCTGCTCCGACGGTATTCGGACGCATGGGGGTGCTTATGGGAAAGAAGGCTACCTGCTACGGCGGTATGGAAGCGGATCTGCTTGGCGCGGAGGTGATCACAGACCGGCCGGTTGTAAGAGACGGACATATTATCACATCGAGAGGAGCCGGAACGGCGGTTGATTTTGGATTGGCGTTGCTGGAGGTATTTACCGACAGGGAAACGGCAGACGATATGGCTGCGAAGATTATGTTCAGATAAGGAATGGTATCCGGCACTTGAAGTCTTTATTTCGTTATTTTTCGGGTTATCAAAAAGAATGTATTCTGGGGCCAATGTTTAAACTTTTAGAGGCCTCTTTTGAGCTGTTGGTCCCTTTGGTGGTAAAACGGATCATCGATGTCGGAATTGCCGGAGGCGATCGGATCTACATCCGTAATATGGTGTTTTTAATGATCGCTTTGGGCGTCATCGGTCTGGTCTGTTCCCTGACCGCGCAGTTTTTTTCCGCCAAAGCTGCGGTCGGTTTTGCCACGAGAGTAAAAAAGGTGTTGTTTTCGCACATCCAGACTCTTTCATACACCGAGCTCGATACGATCGGGACCTCTGCGATGATCACCAGAATGACCAGTGATATCAACCAGCTGCAAAACGGTGTAAACATGTCGTTACGCCTTTTTTTACGTTCGCCCTTTGTGGTATTCGGCGCCATGATCATGGCCTTTACCATTGACACCCGGGGGGCCTTTACCTTTGTATGGACGATCGCAGCGTTGTCCGTGGTGGTATATGGGATCATGCTGATCACGATCCCCATGTATAAGGTGGTACAAAAGCATCTGGATAAGGTTCTTAAGATCACCAGATCCGGTTTAGGCGGTGTGCGCGTGATCCGCGCCTTCGGTATGGAAGAAGAGGAACTTAAGGAGTTCTCTTCGGCTAATAATGAACATATCCACGAACAGTTAAAGGTTGGGCGTATCTCCGCTTTGTTAAATCCTGTGACATTTGTACTGATCAATGCCGGGACGATCTATCTGATCTATGAAGGAGCGCTTGCCGTAGACAGCGGCAGACTTACGCAGGGAGCGGTGGTAGCGCTGGTAAATTACATGTCTCAGATCCTGGTGGAACTGATCAAACTGGCCAATATGATCCTTTTACTCATGAAAGCGATCGCCTGCGGCAACCGTATCGGGGATGTCTTAAAAACAGAGTCCTCGATGAAGGAAGGCAGTAATGAGGTTGAGAGAAGAGAAGGACCGGGGGAAGTGGTTTTTGAAAAGGTGTCCATGTCGTATGCGGGAAGTACGGAAACGGCAGTAGAGGACATCTCTTTTTCGGTTCGCCCGGGAGAGACGCTTGGTATCATCGGAGGAACAGGTTCCGGAAAGACATCCGTCGTTTCTCTGATCCCCCGTTTTTATGATGTAAAAGACGGAAGAGTCTTCGTGGACGGCGTGGATGTAAGGGACTATACCTACGAATCCCTGCGCGGCAGGATTGCCATTGTCCCCCAAAGATCCGTTTTGTTCAGAGGAAGCATACGGAAGAATATGCAATGGGGGCGGAAGGATGCAACGGATGAGGAAATACGTGATGCTTTAAAAACCGCGCAGGCATTGGATTTTGTGGAGGAAAAGGGAGAGGGTTTGGAGTACTGTGTGGCTGCCGGAGGAAAGAATTTTTCCGGCGGTCAGAGGCAGCGGCTGGCGATCGCGAGAGCACTTGTACGTAAGCCGGAGATCTTAATCCTTGACGATAGCGCATCGGCTCTGGATTACGCAACGGATGCGGCGCTTCGTAAGGCTATCCGGGAGATGAATCCTTCACCGACGGTTTTGATCGTTTCCCAGCGTAGTGCGTCGATCATGTACGCGGATCAGATCCTTGTACTCGATGACGGCCGCGTGGCCGGGCTTGGGAAGCATGAAGATCTGTTGGAAAACTGCGCGGTCTACAGAGAAATCTACGAATCGCAGTTTTGTACCGCGGAGGGGAGGGCAGAAGCGTGAAGAATGCTCATGTTATCAAAAAAGTCCTCCGATATGTGAAGCGTTACAGTTTCTTTTTGGTATGCTCACTGGTATTTGCCGCTGTTTCGGCTTTGCTTTCCCTCTATCTGCCGATCTTAACCGGACGCGCGGTGGACTTGATCGTAGAACCCGGCCGGGTAGATTATTCGGCACTTTTTGAGATTTTTGTGTGGATGGGGATGATCGCTTTAGTGACCGCTCTGTCCCAGTGGGTGATGAATGTCTGCAACAATCGCGTTACCTATGATGTAGTACGGGATATACGAAAAGACGCCATGGAAAAGATCGAGGATCTTCCGTTATCTTATCTGGATAAGCATCCGGCCGGGGAGATCGTAAGCCGCATGATCGCTGATGTGGACCAGTTTGCGGATGGTCTTTTGATGGGCTTTACCCAGTTTTTTACCGGTATTCTGACGATCATAGGAACCCTCATTTTGATGTTAACGATCCATCCGGGAGTGACGGTGATGGTGTTGTTGATCACACCCTTATCCCTCTTTGTGGCGGCTTTTATCGCGAAGAAGACGTATCAGTTCTTCCACCGGCAGTCGGAAGTTCGCGGCGAGCAGACGGGCCTGATCGAAGAAATGATCGACAACGAAAAGGTCGTTTTGGCATTTTCTTATGAGGATGATGCCCTGGAAGAGTTTGATGAGGTCAATGACCGTTTGGGAGAGATCTCCTTAAAGGCGGTTTTCTATTCGTCTTTAACGAATCCGTCTACGCGTTTTGTCAATAATGTGGCGTATGCGCTGGTCGCCTTAGCCGGGGCTTATGCCGTGATAAAGCGCAGGATG
>CALDIE010000077.1 GCA_937901625.1 uncultured Lachnospiraceae bacterium | reverse complement strand
CGTCTCTATATCAAGGAGTACATGGAAGAAAAAGAGGGCTCGGTCCATCTTTTTTTGGATACCAGCAAGTCGATGGATTACGGAGAAAAAAAGAAGAGCGAGCTGATGAAGGAGCTGGCAGCGGCACTTGCGTATATTTCCGTTAGCAGTCAGGATCATGTAAAGGTCTACGATCTCGGAAAACCCGGAAGACCTTTTACCGCAAATAACGGGAAGGCCGGTTTCCGAAATCTTCAGGTAACACTTGAAAAGATGGAAGTCGGAGAAAAAGCGGATATACTGGAGGGCGTCAGAAGGACCGGGAACATGGCAGCCGGTCTTACGGTGATCCTCTCGGATTTTCTGGATGAGAAATATTTCCCGGAAAAAGAAGAGAAAAACGGGGAGTTAGATCTCCTTTTGCGTTATCTCGCATATCAGAAACAGAAAGTGGTATTACTCCACATCCTGGCAGAGGAGGAAGTGGAGATCGATATGACCGGGTCCTGGAACCTGATCGATAGCGAGGATGAAACATCCAAGGTGATGGTAGATATGGAACAGGACACCATTGATAGATATAAAGAACAATTAAATGCTTTTACAAAAGGTCTTCAGGTCACTTGCAAGAAGCATGGGGCGATCTATCACCTCTGCCATACGGGGCAGGCCTTTGACAAGATCATCTTTGATGAACTCAGAGATATCTATGAGCACTAAGATGCCGGGGGCAGTTCTTTTGTAAAACAGGAGTTTCTTTAGGAGTGTAGGAAGCATATGACATTTTCCAGTCTTTGGCCGTTAGCGTTTCTGCTGGCCATTCCGCTTATCATAATATTATATCTGTGGAAACCAAAGGGGGAGGATCGAGCGATCGCCTCCACTCTTTTGTGGAACCGTCTTTTAAAGATGCCGCAATCCAGAACTTTTTTTGAAAAGTTTCTGCATGACCTTCTGATGTATCTGCAGATCGCGATCACATTGATGCTGATCATAGCCCTGATGGCGCCGCAGATCATGAGTCGTTCAAAGACCGGCGGAAACACGGTGATCGTGATCGATACCGGACTCAGCATGCAGCATAAAACGGATGCCTCGAAGGGTTCGGGGGGAACGACACGCTTAGACTACGCGAAAGAGCAGGCACTTGCCTATGCGAGATCCTGTAACGGCAGCGTCAGCATCGTGACCTGCGCGAAGGACGCGAGGATCTGTATTGCCGCTTCCACGGACCAGACCAGGATCAGAGAAACCATTTACGGTATCAGTCCGGAGGACTGCGAGGGCAGTTTACGGGAAGCGTATTCCCTTGTGGTATCCATGGAGCCGGATCACGTATTGATCTTTACCGATGGAGACGGTCTTGAGAGCGTAAGCGACTACGCCGAGCATCTTGAGGCGGATGTATATGTATGCGGAAAAGACGGCAGCAGCAATGTATCCCTCGATTACATGGTGATGGCACAAAATGCCGCCGGATATGAAGCGTCTCTTCGCTTTACCAATTACAGCGACTATGACGCGGATTTTGAAGTAACGGTTTATGACGAATCTGACAGGATCGTCGAAATGACGGAGACTTCCCTCGAGGCCGGCAAGAGCGGGTCTGTATTGATGAGCGGGATGAACCTGACGGGACCCTACGCAAAAGCGGAGATTTCCGCGATCACATTTCATAACGGTTCAAGCACCGTATCGGAAAAAGACAGTCTTGAAAAAGATAATATAACTTACGCCGTTACACGTACGGCCGGAGAGGTTAAGGGAATCCTGATCAGCTCGGGCAATACATTCATGGAGAGAGCGTACATGGCAGTGACCGGGGAAGCCCTGCCAAAATCCGCTACAGACAGTGCAGTGGCAGCAGGGGATTACAGTATCGTGGTCTATGACGCGGGCTTTCGAAGGAGCCTGAAAGAGCAGCTCGACCGGCCGAGCCTTGAATTTGCTCCGGACGCAGAGGCGGGCGTCCTTAACAACGTGGTGATAACTGCCGGGGCATGCGAGTTAACCAAAGGAATAGAAAACTTTCAGATCGGCGCGAACAGCGTCCGGTATTATGACCTGCCGGAAGGCGCCGTCTCCTTTATGGAAGCGGATGGTAAGTGTGTGGGATATTACGGTGTGATCGGCGGGCAAAAGCGTATCGTTGTCGGTTTTGATATCCGCGAGACCAACTTCCCCGTAATGGCAGAGTTTCCCATTTTTATCGCGGAAAGCATCACATATCTTTCCGACCGGAATGCTTTGGCGGAAAATGTATATGAGGCCGGTGTACCGATGGTATTTAATCCTTCGGTAACAGAGAATATCACGGTTCCGGAGAGCCGGACAAACCGCGCGGGAATCTTCTATGTAAGTATTGAGGATAAGGATGCGGCAGCAGCTCCATCGGAAGACGGTACGTTTTCGGAAGGTGTCCGGAGAGAATATTATGTTGTCAGACCTTCCGCGGAGGGGCGGGATGGCAGAGAGACCGGCGAAGATATCATCAATACCGGCTCCTTAAATACGGTCCGCGTCAATAAAAGTCTTCGCGGAGCCTTTTTGGTGTTGGCATTGTTATTGCTGATACTGGAATGGTTTGTATTTGTAAAGAAGAAAAACTACAAACGTCCGTTTTATCTGATCGTACATATCATTCTCCTGCTTCTGGTGATCTTAGCTATCGTCGGGATCAGGATTCCCAGAGTTTCCAGGAAAGTTACGACGATCTTTGTAATGGATCTTTCCGTCAGCAACGAGGAGAACAGGGAGATCTTCGAAGAGTATATCGACGATCAGTTGGAGGATCTTCCTAAGAATAACCAGTACGGTATCGTGACCTTCGGAAGAGACACGGCGGTAGAACAGTTTGTTACGGACAGGGATATGTTCATGGGGATCGCCGCAAGGACGGACGGTACCGGAACCAACATCGAGGCAGCGATCCAGAGAGCGGCGTCGATGATCCCGGATGATTCTGCCGGCCGTATCGTGGTACTGACGGACGGGAGGGAAACCATCGGTGATGTGCGCAATACCTCCGGTCTGATCACACAGAGCGAGATTTCTTTGGAAGCGGTCGTTTTGGAACAGGAAAGCGACAATGACGCGTTCTTAAAGGATGTGCAAATGCCCAACTATCTCCACCCCGGGGATTCCTACTATATTACGGTATCCGTGCAGAGTAACTACGAGACGGACGCTGTGGTGGAGCTTTTAAGCGAAGATATTCTGATCAATTCCGAAAATGTGCATCTGCAAAGGGGAGAGAATACCTTTGTGTTTGAAGAGGTGGCAGGCAGTGAGTCGATGGAGAGCTTTACGGTTCATGTAGTGGCTGAGGGAGATACCTGCGCGGAAAATGATTCCTTCAGCGCTTATACAGAGGTGGAGGATGCTCCGAAAATCCTGGTGATCAAGGGAAACGGTGATTCGAGTGACGCTTTCCGTGTGCTTTTGGAAGCGGCTCATGTCAATGCAGATTTCTTCAAAGCCGGTACTGCGGCTGCAAACGGTACACTCAGAGACTTGAATTCCATGCTGAGTTACCGGGCGATCGTTCTTGAAAATGTATACGTGGACAATCTTCCGGAGAACTTTATGGATCTGATCGAAACCTATGTCCGGGATTACGGAAGAGGACTGATCGTCTGCGGAGGAGAGGACAGCTTCATGTTGGGCGGCTATAATGATACGCCGATCGAAACCGTTCTCCCCGTGAATATGGAATTAAGAGGTACGGCACAGATCCCCAAAACGGCGATCGTCATGGTGATCGACCACTCCGGATCTATGGATATGAGTGACGGTCACGGAGCAACCTATCTGGATGTGGCGGTAGAGGCGGCAAAGCGCGGAGTAGATAATCTTCGGGAAACGGACGAAGTGGGTATTCTGGCGTTTGACGACCGCTTCACCTGGGCGCATCATTTGTCTTCCGTAAGGGATAAGGATCAGATTAAGGACGATATAGAGACGATCCGAAGCGGCGGAGGAACGACGATCATGCCGGCGCTTGAGGAAGCAAGAAACGCGTTGCTCGGATCGGATGCGCAGGTGCGCCACATCATTCTGTTGACGGACGGATATGGCGAGACCAGTGACTTTTCCGCGGTAACCGATCGTATCAATGACAGCGGGATCACGCTTTCTACGGTTGCTGTCGGTATGGATTCGGATACTCTGCTGATGGAGCGTCTGGCCAGAACCTGCAACGGCCGGTATTATTATGCTGATTCCAATACGGATATCCCGAGGATCTTTGCGCAGGAAGTATATCTTGGCGGCGATACCTACATCAAGAACGGTGATTTCGGTGTTGTCTACGGAGGCGCTCATGAGTTGACGGACGGTCTCTTTACCGATGGCTGGAGTAATGTGCTGGGGTATGTGGCCGCATCTCCCAAGACCGGTGCTTCCCAGCTTTTGATGACACAATCAGGGGATCCGCTTTTGACGGTGTGGCAGTACGGACTTGGCAAAACGGTTGCCTGGAACAGCGATGTGGATGGCGGCTGGTCGGCTTCCTATATGGGAAATGAGGACTTTGCGGAGCTTTGGAAGAGGATCACGGATTTTGCGTCCGGCAATACCTCGATCGGCGAGGACAGTGTGGAAGTCCACAGCGCCAACGAAAAGACGGTGATCACCTATACGGCGGCGGAGTACAGTGACGATACGGAGATTTCCGCTCTGTATACAAGACCTGACGGAAGTACGGGGCAGGTTACCTTTACGGCCAAAGAACCCGGAGTGTACGAAGCGGAGATCGATTCCGTGGAAACCGGTCTGTATAATATCAACGTCCTGAGGGAGGATGACGGAAATGTCAGCGGTGCCTTCAGCACAGCGAGCGTGGTACAGTACAGCGAGGAATATCGATTCGATAAGGATAACAGCAACTTTGTGGAGTTTATCAATCTCTACGGAACGTTGCTCGATCTTAAGGACAATGTATGGAAAAAGATCATGCAGACATCCATGGGCAGTTACGATCTGACCAACTGGCTGCTGGTTTTTACGATCCTGTATTTTCTGGCGGAGATCATCGGACAGCGCTTTGGCTGGGAACCCGGACGGAGAAGACGACCGACGAAGTCGAAGAAAGTGGAGGAAACAGGTGTTTTGGCCGGAGCGACATCCGGTCAGGGTTATGCCCCGGCGCAGGCGGCAGACGGGTATCCGGCGACTGCACCCGAAAGCGCAGTGGCAGCGGAAACGAACGTTTGGCAAGCGCCCTTACAGCAAACAGCCGGCGATGGAGGGAAGAAGACTCGCGGAAAGAAGGTCCAGACAGCGCCTGCGGCACCTGCTGAGCAGGGGGTATTGGATACATCCGCGCTTCTGCAAAAGAAGAGAGATCGAAACATGTAAATATTTGTTGAGAAATTACAAGACAAATGCTAAAATAACAAAAAAGTTGTGCAAAATTATTGTGTTGTGAATCAGGGATATTCTTTATGGTGTTGTAGGAGGATTCCGTTACTCCGATTGCAAAGAGGTGTGACGGAACGGCATTATTCCCATCAGGGGCGGTGTGGATAAGGGCGGTACACGATGAAGAAAGAATTAAATGTTGAAGATAATATACATGCCATTGATGAGCAGATGAATAAAATGGTCCGTACCAAAAGTCAGTTTGGCGTATATTATGCGATCCTGCTCATAATATATATAGTGGCAACGGTTGTGGTAAACCGTATTACACGGTCATCCGGTATGTGGATGATAGGAGAGCAGTCTGTTCCGATTGCCAGTTTTGCCGGGATATTCTCTTCCCTGGCAAACATCTGTCTGATCCTGATGGTGATTTTGTTGGGAAGGGCGGGGTTTATTACATCGCTGGGTCTGGTGATCTGTCAGTT
The DNA here is from genome assembly GCA_937901625.1 of uncultured Lachnospiraceae bacterium. Classification (GTDB taxonomy): domain Bacteria; phylum Bacillota; class Clostridia; order Lachnospirales; family Lachnospiraceae; genus NK4A136. The sequence goes on along the minus strand of CALDIE010000077.1, from coordinate 3,913 downwards.
TCCTATAGTGATGATCTCGATTTTGGGACGTCATGCTTATAACAACATACCGGGGTTGTTCAGCAATCTTTTGACACTGATCGCTATTCTCGCGATCCGATTCAATAATATGAGGATTCAGAAATACCAGAAAGATCTGAGAATACAGGCAACGATCGATGCATTGACAGGACTGCCTAACCGCTATGTCTGTTCCGAACTGGTAAAGGATCTGATTGCCTCTAATGAAAAGTTTGCCCTGGTATTTGTGGATGTGAACAACTTTAAAAGCATCAATGATACGATGGGTCACGAAACCGGAAATGAAGTTCTCAAAGGGATTGCGGATCGTTTCCGGGAGGTGGCGGCATCCGAAGAGAGTAAAACGAAAGATTTTGTTACCAGGCAGGGCGGCGATGAGTACGCGGTCGTCATCCGGGATTTTGATTCGGAAGAAGATGTGGCAAAAAGAGTACAGATGTATGCCTCCTCACTGGAAGAGAAGTTTTCGGTGGATGATTGTGATTTTGTGATGTCTGCCGGATTCGGATATGCCTTCTATCCATCGGACGCGAAGAATATCGACGAACTTTACGCATGTGCGGATGCGGCGCTGGTGGAGATCAAGAGGATCAACAATAATGAGTATACGCTGCGTTATAAACCGGAGCAGTTAAAGATTCATCGCACGACCGAGATCGAGAGAAAGATCCGCCTGGCGTTGGAGACGAATACGATCGGCTTCTGCCTGCAACCGCAGTATGATATTTCGCATAAGTTACGCGGATTTGAGGCACTGGCCAGAATGAAAGATTCGGATGGTCGTTTTATCAGCCCGGCAGAGTTTATACCCGTGGCGGAAAGTGCCGGATTGATCGATCGGGTGGATCTGTGTGTTTTAAGACAGGCAGCCTCCTTCTTCGGGGAACTGATCGATCAGAGCGGCGCGAATGACATAACATTGAGTGTCAATGTATCTGTCCGTCATTTAATGAAGAATGACTTTTTGAAGGAAGTATGTGAGGTTCTTGAAGCAAGCAATGTACCTTCATCCCAGTTTGAGATCGAGATCACGGAGTCTGTAATGATCGATTCCGTAGAAAAAGCGCTTCAGTGCATACGGGAGATCCGTAATCTGGGCATCAAGATCGCCATCGACGATTTTGGAACCGGTTATTCCTCCTTAAGTTATCTTAACAACTTTCCGGCAAATCTCTTAAAGATCGATAAGTCCTTCATCGATGTCATGAATGACACCGACTCCTCCAGAAATTATGTGGCAGCGATCATTTCGATGGGACATGTGATGAATTTCGACGTGATCTCCGAGGGAGTGGAAGAAGAAGATCAATTGACAACGCTTCGGGACATCGGCTGTGATTACATCCAGGGATATATCTGGGGAAGACCGATCCCGCCGGAAGAGGCCAGAGCATTGGTGATGCAAAACGTCGGATAAGAAGATGAAAACCGCTTTATCCAGGGTAAGACCTTTGGATGAAGCGGTTTTTTTAATGAAATGCTGTCAAATATTTTATGAAACGTTGTCCGGTATTTTGGGAGGTGCTTGCATATTTAAGTTAAATATGGTAATTTTTGATTTGTGTGTTTTATGATGCAATTCTGAACATTCACAATCTGCGCAATAGCGCCGGATGTAGATGTAAAAAGGAGGAGAACTATGAAAAAGAACGTAATGAAGAAATGGCTGGCCGTATCTGCAGCAGCATGCTTAAGCCTTGGCGCTGTAGCCTGCGGTTCTACAGAGACAGCAGAAGCGCCGGTACAGGAGGTTACGGAGGCAGTTGAGGCAACAACAACGGAGGTTACCGAGGCAGTTGAGGAGACAACAACAGAAGTGACCGAGGCAGTTGAGGATGCACTGACTCTTTCTATCACCGTAGAGGTGGTAGACAACGAAGGAGCGACCGAGTCGGTTACCTTTGATACAACAGAGGAGTTCCTTTACGATGCGATCGTGGCAGACGGAGAGATCACGCTGGATGCTTCCGAGACAGAGTACGGTCTGTATGTGGATGGTGTTAATGGAGTGGTTGCTGACTATTCCGCAGACGGTGCGTACTGGGCAATCTACGTAGACGGTGAGTATGGTCAGTACGGTATCGATACCCAGCCGGTAGAGGATGGCGTTGTGTATACCCTTCAGTATGAGACCTATACGGAGTAAGGAACAGCAACTTATCTGATAAGGTTTTAAAATAAGATCAATCTTAAAATCAGAAAGGCCAGTTGATGGCCGGAGATAATTCATCTCCGGTCATTTTTGTTTTCGCGGGCGTAGGGGACACGGGTAAGGATTCGTGATAGAATGAAAAGATAGATTGCAAAAGAGACAGAAAGGGGGAAGAATGGAAAAACGACTTGAGCGGCTGCATCCGTTTACGATCCTTTTGTATTTTCTTTTTATCCTGACCCTTTCCATGGCCGGATACCACCCGGTCCTTCAGGTGCTCTCTTTTTGTCTTTCGGTACTGATAAGAACAGTAATGCGGCTTAAGGCGCGAAAGCAATATTTGTGGTTGACTTTGATCTTTTATCTGAGCGTGATCGTGATGAATCCGATTTTGATGCACCGGGGCAATACGGTACTGTTTTATTTAAACGGAAACAGGATCACCTTTGAAGCCTTTTGTTACGGCTGCGTAATGGCGTTGATGTTAGCCGGTATATTCGGATGGTGCCGCGTGATGACGACGATGTTGACGGATGATAAGATTTTCTATCTGTTTGGGCGTGTCTCAGCAAAGGCGGCGCTTCTGATCTCTATGGTCATGCATTTTATACCGGTGTATATGAGGCGTATGGAGGAAATGCGAGCCTGTCATCGTACGCTCGGTCTTTACAGAGATGATACACTGGTAGATAAGATCCGGGCGGAGGGGCTGCTTTTATCGGGGCTTTTGACCTGGGCCTTTGAGCACTCCGTAAGGACGGCTGATTCCATGGAGGACAGAGGGTATGGAAGCGGGCGTCGGACCGTGTACGCCCCGATGCGGTTTCGTAAGACGGACGCGATCCTTTGCTCCGGTATGGTATTTTTTTTCCTGATGGCGATCACCGGCCTGATCCGGGGTGGTATGGCCTGGCAATATTATCCGGAGATCGTATGGGGGGACGCCGGAAGGATAAAGGAGTATCTGATGGTGATCACGGGATATGTGGGTGTAGCATTACAGTTTCCGCTGTATGCCCTTTTCGAGACAGTAAAAAAGAGGAAAGAGAAGAAGTATGAGTAATACGATATTGGAAGTAAAGCATCTGAATATCGAAGTGCCGGTGATCGAACCAAAGAGCGGCTTACCTTCCGGAGAGAAGATACGGATCCTGGAAGACGCTGCATTCTCCCTTCAAAAGGGGAGCTTTACTCTTTTGTGCGGTCCTACGGGATGCGGTAAATCTTCTCTGTTAGACAGGATATCGCGAGGACAAGATCCGGAGATTTTTTTAGAGGAGGGAGTACAGGTTGCCGTGGTCAGGCAGAATCCGGGGGATCAGATCGTTACGGACAAGGTCTGGCACGAACTGGCTTTTGCCCTGGAAAACAGGGGCTGTCCTCCACAGACGATCCGCCGCAAGGTGGCGGAGATCTCCCTTTTCTTCCACATAGAAAACTGGTATGACCGATATACAAAGGAGCTCTCCGGAGGAGAAAAGCAGATCCTGAATGTGCCATATGGAACGAAGCTGACTTTTGCCGAGACTCCGTACACGGGTTATGCAGTCAAGAGCGTTGCCGCGAAGCAGACGAGTGATTCCGCCGGTAACGCACTAGCTGAAAACGACTATATTGACCTTTCCGGTGCGGACAGCAAAGAATATACAGTCCAGGGCAATATAGAGATTGTCTATACGAATTATCCGGCGACCATTCCTGTCAAGATCGTCAAGACCGATCAGGGCGACAATCCGCTTG
>CALDIE010000076.1 GCA_937901625.1 uncultured Lachnospiraceae bacterium | reverse complement strand
ATCTACACTCTTTCCCTACACGACGCTCTTCCGATCTCTTCTCCGACACCTTATCCGTTAAGCGCCCCCACATTATCCCGCCTAAAAAGACAGCGTTCATCACCATCCCAAGTACAGACATACTCTTTATGTAGTTTTGCATACTTTTTCCCTGAACATACATCATCACAAGATAAAAGAGCAGTACACTCCCCCAGAGGATGAGATAGATGTATTTTTTCTTTTCCCGGACAGGGGCTAGCTTTTGATCGGCATATGCGGAGAGCATAAGCAGTGTAAACGTGATCAAGTACGCATAGCGATAGCCGGAATCGTCCGGAACATCAAACCCGTGGAGAAAGAGATACCCCGGGCTCCAAAGTGATGCAATCAACAATATTCCCAAAAGGACTCCACCGGCTATCTTATTGCGACCCTCTATCTCTTTTGCAGAAAAGAATATAAACATATAGAAAAAAACAGACACACCACAATAGATCATCGGAAAGATCCCGCTCGTTCCCTGCATCTGTCCGATAAACAGATTCGCAATGATATCAAACAGCGTTAAATGCAAGCCTTCAAATATCGTGGCATCTGATGCCCTGTTTTGTATCAGATACCGGGCGGCAGGGTAAGTAACGACCGCGCTGCACAGAATGGCGATCAAAACAGACATCCCGTATGACAATGTCAAGCGTAATCGATCTCTTTTTCCCTCTCCTTCCAACCATAACAGGATCAAAAAGGTCAAGCAGGTATAGATTCCCAGAATATAACCGGAATAAAACATGATCATAAAACTAAGCGCGTAGACAAGCGATACTTTCCACCACTTGCCTCCCCTGACAGCCGATACCAGTACCCACATAAGAAGGGGCAGGAGATAGACGCCATCCAGATAAAGGATATTGTAGTAGTATACGATCACAAATCCGTTAAAAGCGTAGGATAAAGACCAGAATATTTTCTTCCCTCCCTGTAATTTCAAAACAGATTCTGCCATTTTCCCAAAGATAAGTGCCGATAATATCACTTTTATCATCACCACAAAAAATGAGGCAAGATTTACATCTTTTATCAGTAAATACAGAAGATTAACGGGGCTTAATACATAAAACGCATACAGTGTCGCTGTCCGATCGCCCATGGAGTAGGAAAAGGAATAGGTAAGGGAATGTCCGCTAAAGAGATTACGTAAAAACAAACGGATAAACTCCACATACTGAACATAGAGATCCGAATGCAGAAATACATAATCCTGTCCGGGGGCTCTCTGTGCCAGGGTAAAAATGCACACAAAAAGGACTGCTGTCAGAACAGCAATCATAAGGTCACTGCGATATTTATTGTTTTCCGTGGATTTGTCGGCCATCTTCACCCGGTCATTATTCCTTACATCCATTTTGTGCACTCAATACCTATTCTATTTTATGCTACCGTAAAGGGATGGTCAATATTGTACCTTCAGGTGATCATTGCTAAAATGAACTTGTCATAGAGACTGAGTTAAAAACCTTATTTCTCCGTTTTGGACAGTAGCGATGTAATCGGTTTCTCTGCAACTAAATACATAACTCCGCCAAACAGAAAAGCCAGGATAATAAAAGTAAACAGTATTATCTCATGCGGAAAGTCTATTTTGATCCCAAGCAGATTGGACATCAAAAAGATTATATAGATCAAAGATACATGCGTAAGATAAACCGAATAGGTGACTTTTGATAGTTTTCCCCATATTTCTGCGGAAAACCATCTGCCTGCTGTTTCTGTCGAAAAGAGGATGACCAATGCAGGTGCAACAAATACACCTACCAAAAGTGGTTTTTCATAAATAATATAATCGGGCCAAAACAACATATACAAACCATATGTGGTCACAACAGACAATGCATAAATATTAATATATCGTCTGTCTTTCTTTTCCTCTAACCAGGCAGCCAGTAACACCCCTGCAAAAAAAGGAACATATCCTCTCCCACAAATAAAGCTGCAAAAAGGCACCTCATAATTTCCTAAATGGCAAATAATCCCCCAGATAACATATATGTAGAGCACATATCGGTTGCTAATCTTTAACTTTTTAGATAGCTTTATGGAAATAAGATACAGCACATTGCATACCAACAGAATATCTACAAACCATGACTCAAAATTGACCAAGGGACTGATTCCTCCCCATATGTACTCAATTCCAAGACAGGATGACAAAATCAGCCAAAGATAGTAATGAAAATCATAAATATCTATTCCATGTGTATCACCGCTTAATACCAATAATCTACCTAAAATCACCAGCAACAAGGTAGATATTGTCAACATTGGTATAATTCTGATCAGACGCGATCGCATTACTTTCGCAAAATCAAAATCATCATTTCCCTTTTGAATGGTTTCATACATAAGAAATCCGGATATAGCAAAAAAGACTTCCACTATGCAATTAAGATTTAATCTGTCAGACTGAGGATCGATCAGGATCTGACCAAAGTAAACTCCATCCGGGCAGGTATAATTGCTGAAATGGAGGAATAAAATACCGCAGCAGGAAAGTATACGCAAAAAATCAAATCCGCCATATCTTTTTCTCATCCGTCAAAACCTCCACTATATGAATTCTCCCAAAAACTCTCCCCAATTACATTATTATACATTTTCCTGTATTTGCAAGAATTTAATTTAAAAATGAAAGTCCCCTTGACATTAACAAATGCTTACCGTAAAATCATCATTGTGTTTACATTAGATCGTCCGTGTCCGGCTTTAATGAAACATTTCGACAACTGTTATCGGTTGTACTATAAGAAATGGGAGGTGTTAAGACTTGGCTAATATTAAATCTGCGAAGAAGAGAATCCTTGTTGCCGAAACCAAGGCAGAGAGAAACAAGGCGATTCGTTCCAGCGTAAAGACCGCAGTTAAGAAAGTTTATACCGCGATCGAAGCCGGTGATCAGGCCGCTGCTAAGGACGCTCTGTTAAAGGCTACCAGCGTAATTGATAAAGCAACCGCTAAGGGTGTTTATCATAAGAACTACGCTTCCAGAAAAATTTCTCGTCTGAATCTTGCCGTGAATAAGATGGGTAAGTGATCCTTGAAATTTGTCCGGAAATAAAAATAACAGTAGATAATACGAAACTCCCGGTACCGTCATGCCGGGAGTTTTTTATCGTATACTTTTACAAAAACAATACTACTGTCCTACCACCACTGCATCAGTTCTCTCGCTCTGCTGTACAGATTCGGATTGGAATCATATAACGACCAGACACCTTTTTGATAGTATTGCAGAAAAGCATACGCCAGACTGATGGCTAAAAAGATTATTATGGCATCTTTTACGATTCGAACCCATTTATCACTCCACTTCCTCCAATCATGTTCCAATACAAAGAGCGACTGTATGGACAGGATACCGAGTAACGGTGTGATATCCATCTTATAACGGTCGATCAATTCCCCTAATTCACTGACAACACCCCAATAGAATACAGCAAGGATCCATAACAGGATCCGGTTCCAACGCATTTCACGTATCCATTCTTTATTTCCGCTTGCTTCTTCCACTTCTGCGTCTATATTCTTACGTTTCCGCAACACAGGATAAAACGCTAACAGCAGTATCGGAAGCGAGGTAAAAATTCCCCCACAAGTAGGCTCCTGAACCAGATCAGTCCTTAAGGAAAGATATTTCTGCGTCAAAAACGGAAATCCGATCCTCCAATTCGTCCAGCCAACCAGATAATACCTTAGTCCATCATAAAGTCTTTCCGCTGTATAGACCTGTGCCGTCCCATTGTATGCCGTAAGATTATACTGTGCCCCGAAATTAACAACAGAGCCAAAACGAACCTGATTGTAGATCATTAAAGGGATAGCCACAGCAACATAGGGTAAGCCCCAGGATACAATTGCCATGATCTTCTTATCACGTTTCATAACATATTTATACACCGCCGGCAAGGTAATCGCTGCCAGCAAGACCAGGTGAGGCCTGCAGCCGGCGATCATGGCTAACAATAATGATCCTATTGCCAGCATCCATAAGCGATCCTTACGTATCCCGTTATATGTTAAAACTATCCCCCACAGGAAACATACAATTGCCGAATACATCGGAATATAATAAAAATTACTGTCTCCCATACAGGATGGCAGCATAAAGGCACATACCCACAGCAAAAAGGAAATCACCCATGAAGATGCACTAAGTTTCATCTCCCATCGATATTCCCACTCCCGGATCAAGAAGAGGATTCCGGTCATGGACAAGACGGAAAGGATAAATAATACGACCACATTGCTCATCGTTCCTCCGGTAATAAGATACCGGGGAAGGTAAAATACCAAACACGGGATAATCCCGAAATACACATAGTAATGTCCGTCGAAGTATGCGTAATCCTGAAGGAAACGTACCCCTTGCACGTATCTGGCATATGGATCATATGGATCCTCCATACTTAACAGCGTCGGATCAACCTCCGTATCCACATACGTATGACCCTGTGCCAGTGCCTTTGCAAGTTTTTCGTAAGGACAGAACCCCCCGTTTCCCTCCACATAGGGTGGGTTTTGCATATACATCCACAGGCATAACACAAAAAAACCGGCTATTGCTGCCATCATAACTGTGCGGTGCTGCTTTTTTAATTCTGCTTCGGCTCTCCATAATTCGGAAACCGGCCGCAGTGATGCTATCAATCCAAATGTTATAAATTCATAAAACATACGGACCATGGAAATACGAAACGGCTTATTGGCGTCAAATACGATCTCATCGATCAGAATATTCGATCCAAGTACGCCTTGTACATCAAGTCTTACAGCCTGTACATCTCTGTATTCCCCCAAATCCAGATACTGCATCTTACCGTCAGCCGTACCCAGCCTACCCCTATCCGTCGTTTTCCAAACTCCGCCGCTAAAGACCGATACCGTAACATCCACGGCCTCGTTTTGAAGTGTCACATAAGGAATTTCCCCTATGGAATCATACCAGGTTGCCTCCCCATCAATGGTTCGAATGCGTATTCCGATATTATCGGGAGACATCCCTCCCGGATAAACCCCATCCAAAATAAAAACCGCGGCATTGATCCCGCCGGTATCAAAAAAATAGATTTCCCCGCTGTCGATCTGTTTGCCGCTTTCCGACAAAACCGCCTGCGACAGATCCAGAGAAATCTTCACATTATCAAATGTCATCCAAAAACTGCCATTGGCAAGAAATATCTCACACAATGCTGTCAGAAGGAGGATTACGATCAAAATCTGTCCCACACTGATAGGTTTATCCTTCTCCATTATAACTTATCCTCGTGCCTTAATACTTTCTTTTCCTCTCGAATCATAGTACAATACTCTCGATAATACAAGTCCGGAGGTGATTTTTATGAGAAAACGCATCCTAGCCTATCTTACTTTTATAGATGACATACTGGCTAATAAACTTCCTGTAGACGCCTGCTTTCAGGCCAAAGGAGAACATCCCGTAAAAGCCGCCAAGGATGTTGTTCCGACAAGAAAAGACTATGAAAAACTGTTGGAAACCCATCTGCAGCAGATCGCCTTTTTCCAACATGAACGTTTAGTCCATCTGTTGGTCATGATCCTTTTCGCCGTACTGACCTTCTCTGTCTTCTTCATAATCATCTAAGTCAACATTCTGCATTTGAAGTAATTCTGCTATTTCAGAAATCGAATCTGGAGTTATCGATCCCAGTGTCACTCGTGCCATGAATACTGCTGAGCTGACCGATGCGAATGGTCAGAAGGTATCGAGTGTGTCTTCTAACCTTGGCACCTACTATCTGGACATCAAGACCGACGGCATGTGGTACATCGAAACTCCTGATAACATGGAGTTCACCCCCACCAAGATGTATG
>CALDIE010000075.1 GCA_937901625.1 uncultured Lachnospiraceae bacterium | reverse complement strand
AGTGACTGGAGTTCAGACGTGTGCTCTTCCGATCTCGGTGAAATATTTGGGGCATCTGGATATGCTGCGCTATTTTCAGAAGGCGGTCGTACGGGCGGCTTTGGACGTAAAATACAGCGCCGGTTTTAATCCGCATCAGTTAATGGCTTTTGCGTATCCTTTGGGCGTATCCATGGAAACGGTGGGGGATTATCTCGATCTTGAACTAAACACACCGATGGATCCATGTATGGTAAAAGAGGCTTTAAACAATGTGATGAACGAAGGTATCAAGATCGTGGACGCGGCACTTTTGTCGGAAAAGTCCGCCAACGCCATGGCCGCCGTGGAGGCAGCGTCGTATCGTCTTACACTTGATGTGAAAGAGGACGGGATACGCAGAAAGGCGACGGTCAAAGACCATGAAAAGTTCGTAGCCGCGTTAAAAGAGATCATGTCCAGAGAAGAGATACTGATCCCTACGGAGAAAGCGAAAAAGAAAAAGGGAGGACGCAATAAAAGTGAGCTCTCTTATAAAGATATCCGTCCGGGAATCCTTGTCGCGGGCGTATCGGATGTGCCGGGAGAGGAAGGGATCCTCGATCTGATGCTTCTTAGCGGAAGTAAATTAAATGTTAAACCGGTTTCCGTAGTGGAAGAGATCGAAAAATGCATATTCGGACCGGAAGAAGAAAGACAAGAAGGCTGCGCGCTGGTAATTGCCGCGCTCAGACGGATCGAAATCTTCGGAAAAGATGATGCGGATGCATTTGTGCCGTTGATCGGACTTGGGACAGAAAAATAAAAAGGAGAACGACGGTATGAAACAATATTTTTTCGAGAGATCGGATCGGGCGGATCTTTTTTTTGCCATGCAGGACGGACGGATCACGGACTTTTACGGCGAGGTAAGGGGTGATATTCGAACAGGAGATCTGTACCTGGCCAGAGTGGAACGCATACAGCCATCCATAGAGGCTGCGTTTGTCGATCTGGGAGATAAGAAAAAAGCCTTCCTGCCGTTAAAAGGTCAGGAAGAGTTTAGGATCTTTAACCGTACATATGAAGGCAGACTTCGATGCGGCGATCTTGTTCTTGTGCGGATCGAGACAACTGCTCAAAAGGAAAAATTACCGAAAGTAAACGCCTGCGCGGAACTGGCCGGGCGATACGCGGTATTGTCTTTAAAGGAAAAAGCACTTCATTTTTCACAAAAGATCGGTGAAAAAAGGAAAGAAGAGTTACGCGCCCTTCCCATCGATTCGCCGTATCGGGTTTTGCTTCGGACGGAGGCTTCGGACGCGGAGGATGTGGCGATCCTGTCGGAAATAGTAGAGTTAAGCGCTAAAATGGACAGGGTTCTTTTGCGCTGTGAACATTCGGTCGGAACCGGTAAGATCTGTGGCGAAAAGGGGATTGCGGAAAGACTTATAAGTATCTTGCGGCGGGAGAGCGGCTCCTGTCTGATCACCCGAAACGAGGAGATCTATAACGAAATGATCAAAGAGATCAAGATCCGGGAGGTAAAGACCCGGGAGGTAAAGACCCAGGAGGTCAAGACCCAAGAGGTCTTTGACAGCAGGAAAGAAGAAATAGGTCTTTTGGAAAGGATATTCCTTCACGAAGATGAAAAGGCCGGTGTACCGTATACGGTCCGTTTTCATCTTGAACGTGCCTTTTCGGAAATCCTTAAGGAAAGGATTTATCTGTCTTCGGGCGGGACGCTTTATATTTCCGAGACGGAGGCTTTAACCGTGATCGATGTCAATACGGGCAAAGCAGCCATCGGAAAAAACAGGGAGGAGACCTTTTTAAAACAGAATCTGGAAGCGGCGAAGGAGGTTGCTTTTCAGATCAGGTCGCGTAATCTCAGCGGTATCATTATCGTGGATTTCATCAATATGAAGTTTACAGAAAATGAAACGATTTTGATAAAACAGGTAAAACAATCTTTGGGGGAGATGACACCCCCGGCAGTGCTCGAAGATATAACAAAATTAGGACTTGTAGAGATCACACGCAAAAAAACGGGTCCATCTATCCTGACGTTTAGGGATGATATTAATAAAACGATATTGCTCTGAGGGCGAAAATTAAAGGCTTCTTTTTGGAGAAAATGGAACGATATGAGTGAGTTTCCACTTTGTATGGTTTTTGAAAGTTTTTTCGGTTGAAAGCGTGTTTTTTTGTTGGTATTATACAAATAGAACAAAATTTTAGCTATCTCAGAGAAGGAGGAATAGAACTATGGCAGTAGAAGTTTACCAATGTAACTGGGGGAGCAGTTTGAAGAGTTTTCTTTCTGCTCGAAGCCAGGAGAAATTGTTCTTACAGATCGACGACACCAAGCCTGACGGAGTTAAGGTAACAGGTAAGGGGTATATCTGTAACGAGGAAGGTAAGAACGAATATATTTCCCAGTATGATTATCCCGCAAAGGATATCCGTGAGATCAAGGAAGGCGAGTTTCAGGGATCCCCGGCATTGATCATCGTTACCAAGCTTCAGACTCTTTACGGAGCCAAGAAGACACAGACGATCCTGCCCGGATTAAAAGATATGCCCAAGGCCATTGAAAGGTTGAATGAAGTAGCCGCTGAAGCAGGAGGACTTACATCGGATGCTCCCAAGAGCAGCTCACCCGCAGCTGAGAAGCCGACGCCCGCGAAGCCCGCTGCAGCAGCGCCGACCAAGCCTTCGGCAACAACAGCAGCACCTACACCTGTGACGGCACCTACACCTGTAACGGCAGCACCTGCGGCAACGCCGACTCCGACGCCTGCAGCACCCGTTCCTCAGGCAACGCCTACACCGGCACCTACGGTTGTGGTTCCGCCTACACCTGTTGTTCCTCAGGCAACGGCTCCTTCTCCGGTTGTACAGACTTCTGTAGCGCCGGTAGAGGCTCCTGCGGCAGAAGCACCCAAGGCTGCAAAGAAGGAAGAGTCTTACGAGCAGAAGTTAAAGAAGCTCGATATTCTGCATGAGACCGGTCTTTGCACGGATGAAGAATATCGCGAGAAGAAATTGCAGTTGATCTGTGATGAGAAGGGTATGGGAAGCTTCTATGAGAAGATCAAGAAGATTTCCGTTCTTAAGAATTCCGGTATGCTTTCCGAGAGCGAATATGAGGCAAACAAGAATCAGATCGTTGATGAGTGCTTTGATCCCAACGTGCGTGATCTTTCCACATTCCAGGATAATGTTACCAAGCTGCCCATTATTCTGATGAGTGAATTGATCACTCAGAACGAGTACAACATGAAGACTGAGCGCCTCATGAGCAGCGTATCCTACAATCCTATGGATGCGAATGACATGTTCACCTTAAAGCTCCAGAAGCTCCCGATCTTACGTGATGCAGGACTTTTTGATGCTAAGGAATATGAGGCTGATATCGCCGAGTTAAAGAATATCCTGACTCCGAAGTCAAAGGATTCTCTTGAAGCACTGGATATGAAGCTTGGAAGATGGCCGGCAATGAAGCAGGCAGGTGTTGTCAGCGATGCCGAGTTTGCTCAGAATAAGCAGACCATGGTCGCATCCGTAATGGCTATGCCCGCTACTGATGAGAACAGTACCAAGTTAAAGATCGAGCGTATCATGAAGCTCAAGGAAAAGGATTGGCTGACCGAGATGGAATTCCACAGCAAGAAGGTGGAGATCCTCAAGGAGATCGCGAACATCCAGGATTATGTAGATCGGAAGAGCACACGTCTGAACTCCAGTC
>CALDIE010000074.1 GCA_937901625.1 uncultured Lachnospiraceae bacterium | reverse complement strand
ACAACCTTGAAACCATATAACAGAACGTATGCCCTCTCCATCTACAATACTATCCGTTTGGATTTCTGGTGTTGCTAACCTTACATAACCTTTTTTCATAAACACTACCTCATAAATATTATAACTCAATTACAAAATAAAAAAAGGTTATACAATTAACCTTTAATAACCTTTTTAACAAATGTTCCACTACTAGTTAAACAACTATCTGTTAATGTAGTACATCCTGACTTAAGTAATGCTGATGATTCATTCTTATTTGTTAAAGACCAATTAATAAAACTAATATTCTTACTATTTAAGAAATCAATCCACTTTTGCGATTCATCTAAATAAACTCCACCATTACCAGAAGCATCACTCGTACCCCATTCACTAATAAATATAGGTAATCCTTTTGAATAAGCTTCATTAACCCTATTTCTTAACCAATCTGTATGAGTACCAGAATAAAAGTGAACATAATAGACATGAAATTTTAATAGATGAATTTTGAGAAAAATCAGGATATTAAGTTTATGAAAGCAGCCTACAAAGAGGCGGAAAAGGCGAATGCGGGCGGGGATGTGCCGATCGGCTGCGTGATCGTGCACGATGGAAAAGTCATTGCGAGAGGATATAACCGGAGAAATACGGATAAGTCGACACTTTCGCATGCGGAAATTACGGCCATCCGCCGGGCCGGGAAAAAGATCGATGACTGGAGACTGGATGACTGTACGTTGTATGTAACGCTGGAACCCTGTCAGATGTGCGCCGGTGCCATTGTGCAGGCGAGAGTGCCCAGGGTGGTGATCGGGTGTATGAATCCCAAGGCAGGCTGCGCCGGGTCGATTTTGAATATCCTCGAAATGGACGGGTTTAATCACCGTTGTGAAGTGACAAGAGGGATCTGTGAGCAGGAGTGTTCCCGGATGTTAAGTGATTTCTTTCAAGGGCTTCGAAAGAGATTAAAGGTTACGCCGGGGAACCCGGCGGGGGATGATCTGTAGGGAAGAATGCGGAGGACGCCCCGTAGGGAACGCGGGGGACGCCCCGTAGCGAAGGTTGACAATACAAGGCCTCTAAGGATATACTATAAAAGCCGTGCAGCCGGGGGAGTAGCGGTCCCTTGTACTCGCAATCCGCTCCAGCGAGGGTGATGGTCTTTGGAGGGTGTTCGCCGGTGTGGCTGCCCTGCATAAGTGACGTTGAAATCCGGGTCTTGCGCAACGTGTGCCTGTGAACCGTGTCAGGGTGGGAACACAGCAGCACTAAGCAGGATTTCGCGGGTGCCGCGAGGGTGCCTGGGTGGAGTTAACTGTGCAGGTAACGCATGTTGGTCTGGCTCGAAGGAGATCGCACGGTTTTTATAGTGTGATAGGGATGCGGATGTTTGTCTGTGCGGAAATAGTAAGTATATAACCGAGGAAAGAAGCATGGCTGGAATTCACATAGCGGCGGTCGGCGGATTATTTCTGACCGCGATCTGCTATCTGGGGATGAATAAAGGTATATTTGCCGGAAGAGGAAGCGACGGAAAGAAAGGAACGGATGACAGCGCGTCCCGTTCTTTGTATGGCATGGAGTTTTGGATCCTGATGGCGGTGGCGCTGATACTTCGTTTGATCCTTGCATATTACAAGCAGGGGTTTGATACGGATATCAACTGCTTTGCTTATTGGGCAAACCGCATGTATGAGGTGGGACCGGCGAAATTCTATGATCCCGAGATTTTTTCGGATTACCCTCCCGGATACCTGTATCTGTTGTGGATCGTCGGGGCGATCTCCTCGGCGCTCGATCTGGCATACCGGTCGGGAGCGCATCTGGTGGTGGTGAAACTCCCTTCCATTATCTGCGATCTTCTGACGGGCTGGTTGATCTACAGGGAGGCTTACAAAAGACTCGGACGTACGGAAGCTCATTTTGTGGAAGCGGCGTACCTCTTTCAGCCGATGATCCTTCTGAATTCTGTTGTATGGGGTCAGGTAGACAGCGTTTACACACTCTTTGTTCTGCTGACGGTCCTGTTTCTCAGTGAAGAAAAATATCTTCGCGCATATCTCTTTTTTGCGATCGGTATCCTTATAAAACCGCAGACACTGATCTTTACGCCGGTTCTTCTGGTGGCAGTCTGGCGTTATGTTTTTGGTGTGAAAAAGCCTTTCAGGATCAATTGGAAACGTTTTCTGGAAACACTGGCAAAGGGTATTGGAGCGATCACCGTTTTGTTGTTGATGATGGCGCCCTTCGGTTTAAAGAAAGTGCTGGAACTCTATGTGGAGACGATGGGCTCCTATCCGTATGCTACCGTTAACGGCTACAATTTCTGGGGGATGATCGGAAAGTGCTGGGCATCTCAGGATACGCTTTTTATCGGTCTCAGCATCAAAACCTGGGGAACGATCGCAATACTTCTTATTGTATTCTTTACGTTTTTCATTTCGTATAAGAATCTGGAAGACGATCGGCTATACGCGATATTGGCGTCCTTTATCATTGTAACGATGTTTACCTTTTCTGTCAGGATGCACGAACGCTATGTATACCCCGCGTTTGCGCTTCTGCTTTTAGCCTATCTCTGGCGGCCCGGAAAACACATCATGGTCGTGGCAGCCGGAATGGCTATGGCGAATTTTTATAATTCCGCATATGTTCTGGAATTCTATGATCCGATGAATTTCAATTCCAAACATCCGGTTATAGTAACAGTGTCTGCTTTCAGTGTATGCATGGCCGTGTATCTGTACTGGGTGATCGCAAGGTATTATGGCAAAAACGCTAAGAAGAATCTCGCGGCGGATGCTTTTGTAAAAAGGAAAACAGAAAAGGAAGTTACGGAACATCCTTTGGAGGAAATAAAACATTTTGGAATTCAGTTGCCGTTACCTGAAATCCGACCGGAGGCTTCGGAAAAGAAACTTGTCCTTGCAAGGATGGACTGGATCCTGATGATCTCGATCACGCTTTTCTATTCCTGTTTTGCTTTAAGGGATCTGGGTGACGGGAAGATGCCTCAGACAAGTTACGAGATGCAAAGCGGTGATGTATTGGAATTTGAATTTCCTTATGATGTAAATCCTGTGGCGGTGAATTACCTGATCGCTCCCTGGCATGACCGGCACTTCAGACAGCTGGGGTATGCGGAAGGGCAATGGGTGCAAATGGGGGAGGACCTGTTCTTTGATTCGGTCTTTACCTGGAAGAAAGTGGATCTCTTTACGCAGACAAACCGGATCCGCCTGGAACTGGTGGAGAATCAGGCGTCGATCCTTGAACTGGTCTTTGAGGATGTCGACGGAAACCGGATATTGCCGGTCAATGCTTCTCAGTATCCGGAGCTCTTTGATGAGCAGGCGCTGTGCCCGGATGAGTTTACCTTCCGCAACAGTATGTATTTTGATGAGATTTATCACGGACGTACGGCTTATGAGATGGTGCACGGTATGACCAATTATGAGAATACGCACCCGCCTCTGGGAAAATTTATCATTTCCATCGGTGTGCGGATCTTTGGTATGACGCCTTTCGGGTGGCGTATCATGGGAACGCTCTTTGGTATCTTTATGCTGCCGGTGATGTATCTTTTCGCGAAGAAGATGACGGATGACACGCTTTTGGCCTCTGTGGCGTGCGCGGTATTTGCTTTTGATTTCATGCACTTTACGCAGACCAGGATCGCGACGATCGATGTGTATATTACTTTCTTTATCATTTTGATGTACTACCTGATGTACTGTTATTGCAAAAACAGTTTTTACGACAAACCGTTAAAGGAGGCCTGGCGTCCGTTGGCGTTCTGCGGACTGACAATGGGACTTGGTATTGCGAGCAAATGGACAGGCGTTTATGCCGGAGCGGGTCTGGCGGTGATCTTCTTTGTAAATCTGTATAACCGTTACAGGGAATACCGTTATGCGCTGGTTCATCGCTCGAGAAAAGGGAAGGATAAGCAGGCGGATACGGGAAGCATTTCCAATAGGGAAGTGGCGGAGAAGTTCCCCGAATATGTAAAGAAGCTGACCCTCTTTTGCCTGATTGTATTTGTGGCAGTGCCGGCTCTGATCTATCTGTTGGCGTATATACCGTTTAAGGGATATTCGGAAGCGGGACTGCTTAAGAGGATGCTGGATAACCAGTCCTCCATGTTTTCTTATCATTCCGGACTGGATGCGACGCATCCCTACTCCTCGCCCTGGTATCAGTGGCTTACGATGTACCGGCCGGTGTGGTATTATTCGCATATTTACGCAAACGGACTCCGCGAAGGCATCAGCGCATTCGGCAATCCACTGGTATGGTGGATGGGAATTCCGGCGTTTTTGTATACTCTGTATCTGATGATCTTTAAACGCGACCGTCAGGCTCTGTTTCTGGCGGTGGGTTATCTGGCGCAATACCTTCCGTGGACCTTGGTTACGCGTATCACGTTCATGTATCATTATTTCCCGTGTGTTCCGTTCGTGGTATTGATGATCGTAAAGTGCCTGGCGGATCTGCGTACAAAGATGTCTAAAAAGGCGTTTACTACGCTATGCATAGCCTATACACTTCTGGTATTTGTTTTGTTTTTATTGTTCTACCCGGTACTTTCCGGAGAACCGGTAACGGTTGAGTATGTAAACCGCTGGCTTCGCTGGCGCGATTCCTGGGTGCTGATCAGCGGTTAAGAAAAGACTTGGAAGGAGAAACTTAGGCTGGTATGAACGGAAGTTTGGCCGGAAATATCATAGCGTTGATCTACTACCTGATATACCAGGTGGTTGGGATCTTGCTTTCGATGCGCCTGTTAAAAAAGGAGAGTATTTCCTTTCGCGTCCTTATGGGAAGCATCCTGGGGACGGTAGCGCTTCACTGGTGCCCGGCGATCATTGCCATCGCGATGGGATTCGGCGTGTGTTCACATGTTGCGGGACTGCTCCTGTTTCTGATCCCGTCGATGGTCATTTTAACCCGCAGGGAGCTAAAAGAGGCTGCGGGGGAAGCGATGATAGAAGATATCTCCGGTTTCCTTCAGGAGGTCTCCCTGCTGACCAATGTCGATGCCGAAT
>CALDIE010000073.1 GCA_937901625.1 uncultured Lachnospiraceae bacterium | reverse complement strand
ATTCCGTAAAATAGATACTGTAAATTGTGGTGGTTACAGATTAGAGTAGGAGGACGAAGGTATGGGGTTTCACGATAAAAAGGTAGAAGATTCTTTTGATGATCTGTTTGATTTGGATCATGATGGCGTATTGGATGCCGGTGAAGAAGCAATGCAAATGGAATTTATCAATGAAAGAATTGCATCTGCAAGAGGATCATCGGGGGCGGATGACGCTTTCGACGACGATGACGATTTCGATGACGATGACGATTTCGACGACGATGACGATTTCGACGACGATGACGATTTCGACGACGATGATGATTTCGACGACGATGACGACTTCGACGACGATGATGACTTTGATGACGATGACGGGTTTTAAGAGAAACGGTGCCGGAGTCGTCTGATCACAACAGAGGACGGACACAGTATGTTTTACAGGATCGGGGAATTTTTAGAGGTTTGTGACAAAAGTATTCTGAAGACCAGGGAGAGTAAATATGTTGCGCTTCTTACAACTTCGGAATGGGCGGAAATGCGAGATCTGTTTGATATGGGAATCGAGCAGGATCTGGATATCAAAGAAGGAGACAGTACCAAGGCAGAGGTCAATTATGACTCTCTGACCGGTACTTTTTCCGTGCCTGACAGAAACGATCTTTCGGGAAAAAACAGTCAGTTCGCATTTGCTCTGGATGAAAAGGGAATCGTATTTATCGATGATAGCGGATATGCGCAAAAGAAGATCGAAGAGATACGAAGTTACAAAAAACAGAGGATGCCGAGTCTGGAACGGTTTATTTATGATTTTCTGGAACAGATTATATACGAGGATTCGGCCATCATTCAAAAGTTTGATTATGAATTGGATGCGATCGAACAAGGCATTCTTTTGGGAGGCCTTCCGGATGAATATCCCGTAAGGATAAGTGAGATCCGCACGGATATCCGAGATTTGCGGGTACACTATGAACAGCTTCTGGATATGGCGCAGGAGCTTGAAGAGAACGAAAATGAATTCTTTGACGAAGACAACCTTCGTTATTTCCGCCTGGTTGAACAGAGGATCGGGCGGCTTCGCGATAAGGTGTTGGCACTTACGGATTATACAATGCAGGTACGGGAACTGTACGAAGCCCAGCTGGATTTAAAGCAAAACAGGATCATGACCATACTTACGGTCGTAACGACCATCTTTATGCCGTTGACACTGATTGCGGGGTGGTATGGAATGAACTTTGTATATATGCCGGAGCTAAAGTCCAGGCTGGGATATCCCGTTGTAATAGTGGTTTGTCTCCTGATCGTGGTATTTAGTCTCATCTTCTTTAAAAAGAAAAAATGGTTGTAAGAACGGGAGCATGTGTAGCGAATGAGTACTACCAATAAAATACCTAAAAGCGGACAGATGACTCTTTTGGATTATATGGATGAAAAGGAAATTCCGGGAGGTTTATCGCAAGACCGAAAGAGTCATAAGATCACCTTAAACAAAAAGGCGCTTCATGTCTTAAAAAAATATACAAAGGAAGATTATCTGGCGGATCTGGATGAACTGGGGATAGAAAAAACCTGGGACCGGATCTGCTCTTATGTAATGCAATATGGCGATAATTCCGGCTTTTTACAGATCGATCGTTTCGGAGAGATGTATGAGATCGCGTTGGCCCTGATCGATAAAGAGGGAAAGAAGAGAAGCGGCCAGTACTATACACCGGAAGATGTTACGGCTTTGATGAACCGGTGGTTTATGCAAATTCCGGGAGAAAATGTGTGCGATGTCGGATGCGGGACGGGATGTCTGATCTTAAAGTACCTGGAACTGATCGGTGAAAAAAAGGCACTTGAAATGATCCTGGGAGGGCATCTTTATCTGTATGAATCGGATCCTCTGGCACTGCGGATCTGCCATTGTGCCATCCGTGCAAGATATGAGATAGAAGATGAAGGAGTGATCCATTGTATTTTAGGAGATTTTCTGAGTTCCAAAATCCATTTGCCTCAGGATGCCAAAGTGATCATTAACCCTCCGTATGCTGCCATAAAGGGGAATACGGATGAATGGGAGAAGACAGCGGTGTATAAGGAATCGATGGAGTTATACGCCGTTTTTATGGAAAAGATCTTTAAGGAAGCACACTCGGCCGTGATCATCACGCCTTTTAGCTTTGTCTCGGGAACAAAGTTTTATCAGTTAAGAAAATGTATGTGTGAGCAGGGGAGCGGGTTTATTGTTTCGTTTGACAATGTTCCCGGTAATATCTTCTGTGGACGAAAACATGGTATCTTTAACAGCAATACAGCCAATTCCGGGCGAGCGGCGATCACTGTCTTTCGCAAGGGGAGGAAAAAGGGTTACAGAGTATCTCCTTTGATCCGTTTTAAGAATGAAGAGAGGGAGAATCTTTTAAAGCCAAGAGTTCTTGAGTCGATTCTTCCGAAAAATTATCAAACAGTGAATGAAGAAAAAACGCGATTTGCAAAAGTATCCATGCAGATGGAAGGGATTTACGATACATGGATGCAGTACAGCCAAAAGACGATCGCAGATCTGGCGCTTACGGGCGAGGGGGAATATCGACTGGAGATCCCCAACACCTGCCGCTACTTTACCACGGCGTCCGCGGGAAAGTTAAAAAGGGCAGGGAGCATAGTCCTTCACGCAAAGGATAAGGATTCCTATGATTTTCTGTATTGTTTTGCGAACTCCTCTTTTCTGTACTGGTGGTGGAGAATATACGATGGAGCGATCACATATTCCTTGAAACTGTTATTGTCCGTCCCGTTACCCTATGATGCGTTGACGGCACAAGATCGTGTTTTCTTTGAAGAGACTCGATCGGAAATGGAACAAAAGGAGCGGGATTATATCATTAAGAAAAAGAATGCCGGGGAGGTTCAGGAAAATGTCAAGTTTCCGGAATTGTACCGAAAAAAGATCAATGAAAGGATCCTGCAAATCTTAAAAAGGGAAGAAGATGCGTCGGTACTGGAAACCATTCATCAAAATCATTTTTTCTGAGGAGTGATACATATGAAGAGAACGGTAACGGAGGCAAATCTTAATGCCGTATTGCAAAGAGAACGTAAGGTGGTCATCAATGCGGACCTGGACGGAATCCTGACCGGTATGCTTTTGCAAAAATACCTGGATTGGGAAGTGGCAGGTTACAGCGCGTGTAACGGAACTTTGCAGGATGAGTTGTGGCTGACGGATCCCGATATGCCTCTGGAAGATGCTGTTTTTACGGATCTTCCGG
Organism: uncultured Lachnospiraceae bacterium; assembly: GCA_937901625.1. Taxonomy (GTDB): domain Bacteria; phylum Bacillota; class Clostridia; order Lachnospirales; family Lachnospiraceae; genus NK4A136. The sequence continues at coordinate 1,603 of CALDIE010000073.1, read as the reverse complement.
TGTGTCTTGATGGCGTTGCGGTGATCGATCAGCATTTTGTGGCATTGGACAATACGACGGTGATGAATTACCGCGCGGATCAAAACAAGATCAACCCGAATATTATGCGCGGGTATGCTTACCGGATGCCGGACGGAACCGGTAAATACTTTAATAAATATCCTTATAATACGATGCAGATCGTGCTGGCCGGTCTGGAAAATATCGGTGCGGTCGGGGATGCGGATATCATGGATCTTGGAAAAGTTATTGGCAGATACGATGTGGCGGATCTGGTACTCCGCGCGGACGGAATAATCCGAAATATGGTCAAATACGGACCAAACTGCAGGGACTGGGGCGTCTGGCTGGAGGATATCGGAGGGTACAATACAGCCGGATTGTTATGTATCGTCTATGAAGAAGCAGGGAGTCGTCTTGACAGGTATGGATATGTGGAAGAACGGTTAAGATCTTTTGGCTGTGAAGGCGGGGACGGCGGATGTTCCGGATTGTTCCATGCCGGCTATGATGCGCAACACAATGAAAGAGCACGAGATAATCTTAAGAGATATTTTTCTTTCCTGGAAGAAGCAGTAGGGGTTATGGCGCCACATCTCCCGGAAATGTCACCCTATATGAGGCTTCGGGGATATAAATTAAACGGATTGTCGGTGGATACGGTTGACAGGATCCGAGAGGGATTAAACGACGGAAATCTGTTTTCCTATGCGATAACATACAGAAATACGGTCTCTAAGACAGTACGCCTTTAAAGGCGCACGTTCAGGAGACCGTATTTGTTGGTGCAAGACAGATTACTGTTTTATTGCTCTTCTTTATCGGAAGCAACCTTGGAAGCAACATCTGAAGAGGTTGCTTTTTTACGGCCTCTTGTACGAGGCTTTTTTTCTGTCTCAACCGATTCGGAAGCGTCGTTTTCTCCGGCTTTTTTACGAGTGGTGGTTTTCTTTTTGCTTTCGTCAGCGGATTCCGTTGATTTTTTTGTGTTCTTTTTAGCCGCCTTGGCGGGAGCAATCTTCTTACTTTCCTGCGCACTCTTCGAGGATTTTTTTCGCCCGGAAGCGGTCGCTTTTACCGGTGTGTCAGATTCCGATGCGTCAGATTCTGCTGAGGCAGACTCCGGTGAAACATATTCCGGTAAAGCGGACTCTTCGGTTTTGGTATCGTTGGATGAGACTTCGCTTACAGCAGGTTCTGCGTTTTTTGAATCGGTATCAGCTGCCTCTGTCACAACAGGTTCCGCATTTTTCGCATCGGCTTTTATAGTTTGCTGCTCGGAAACTTCAGATTCGGGTGCGAAGGATCCTTCAACCGGTGTATCTACGGCAACAGTATCTACGGCAGTTGAATCGACAACTTCGATTCCTTCAAGTTTATTCTCGAAGTAATCATAGTCTTTTATTCGTTTAGACTCTTCACGCGCATCTTTGTATTGGTCAATGTCTATGTCCTTGACGGCTGCGATGTTGCCCCATAGGACAAAAACATTATCCTTTTCAAAGGCGACCAAAGCCCGCATGTTGTTTGAGAGAGTTACAACAACCGCACCATTGTTTTCTTTCTCTACGGTTCCCATGTTTTTGAAACGGGATGACACCTC
>CALDIE010000072.1 GCA_937901625.1 uncultured Lachnospiraceae bacterium | reverse complement strand
GGGGCGGATATAGGTGGTCTTGGAACCCTGATCGCGTCCATGGCAAGTCTTATCTCTTATAAGATCTTTGTGAAAAAATATCCAAAGCAGCGGGGGCGGTATATCGGGATCTTTACGCTCTACAACATCGTTTACCTCCTGCCTTTGTTTATGACGGCAGTTTCAATGTGTGGATAGGATAAAGGAGAGTTTGATGGAAGAAGATAATAAACAGACGCCGCAAAGCGAACGTCCTGCAAAAGGAATACCTTTGCTTCTTTGGGACCTTCGGAATCTGAAGATCCCGGCTTTGTGTATCTTTCTGTACTGGCTGATCGTGCGCATCTTATTTGGGCAATTCTGTCCGCTTCGGATCATAACCGGTATCCCCTGTCCGGGGTGCGGTATGACGAGAGCCGCTCTGAGTGTATTGACGTTTCACTTTGCGCAAGCCTTGGAGTATCATCCCCTGATCTATTTCTGGATCTTGTGGATAGCCCTGGAATTGATCTGTCGCTATGTGCTTGGCAGAAATCTGCCGTTTCGAAGGGCCTGGCTGGGGATCCTTCTGGCTGTTACGCTGGGATTGTATTTTTACCGGATGACGGTGGTATTTCCGGGAAATCCACCGATGGTCTATACGGAAGACAATGTTCTATCCTCCTGGATCCCGGGATACAAAGAGCTGATAGAGCATATCATACAAAAAAAGAGTGTCGCGCTGCTGTCTTTACAGAATTGACATCTTGCAAGAAATGGAATAGATGATATAATGATTTCCGAGTAACTGTTTTTTTTGTTCGAAGACAGGAAAGATGAAAACAGAGGAATTGAGGAGGGAGAAAATAATGGACAACATGAACAATGGTTATACGAACGGCCAGTATGCGCAGTATCAGCCGCAGGACAACGGGGGATATAATTCCCAGTTCACGAATTCACCCGTGTTAGAGGAGCCGGTTTCCGTAGGTGAATGGATCGTGGCAATGCTTTTGATGATAATTCCCTGCATTAACATCGTTATGATGTTTATTTTCGCATTCAGCAAGACCGAGAAGAAGTCGAAGTCAAACTACTTTAAGGCTGTTCTGATCTGGACATTGATCGTAGTAGTGATCGAGATCATTGCCGGCATTATTCTTGCCGCTACCGGTGCAAGCCTGATGGATTATTTATACTGATAAGTCTGATCATCACAATACGACAGAGAGTATCCTCTTACGGTTCCCATCGACCGCTTGCCCCGCAGGGTAGCAACAGATCCGTGCCGGATACGGGAAGAGTGATCTCAGCACTTTCTACAGAGCCACCGCGTGTATGCGCGATGGCTTTTTTGATCATATAGGTAAGAACGGCAGGCTGTAAACCGGTGGTGTAGGAATTGATCAAAAAGAAGAGAGGGTCATCGCTCAAAAGGGAAGCGGTCAATGTGATCAGATGATATACCTGCTCTTCAATCTTCCAGATCTCGCCTTTCGGTCCGCGACCGTAGGAAGGAGGATCCATGATAATGGCGTCATAGCGGTTGCCGCGCCGGATCTCCCTTTCCACAAATTTTACGCAGTCATCTACCAGCCAGCGTACGGAATCTCCGGGGAGATCTGAGGAGGTAGAGTTTTCTTTTGCCCAGGTGACCATACCCTTCGAAGCATCCACATGGGTGACCAGCGCGCCGCTGCTTGCCGCGCAAAGTGTTGCCCCGCCGGTGTAGGCAAAGAGATTTAAAACCTTCGGGCGCGCGGAAGGATCCTTTGCGCGACGCGCAAGGATATGTTCGCTGCACCAGTCCCAGTTGACCGCCTGCTCCGGAAAGATTCCCGTGTGTTTAAAAGCAAAGGGCTTTAAATGAAAGGTCAAGGGTGAAAGAGACGGTGAGGGAAGGCTGTATTGGATCGTCCATTCTTCCGGAAGGTCAAAAAACTCCCATTCTCCGCCACCCCTGGAGCTGCGGTGATAGTGTCCGTTTTTTGTCTTCCACCCCGGGTGTTCGTGAGGGGTATCCCAGATCACCTGCGGGTCCGGACGCACCAGGGTATAGTCGCCCCAACGTTCCAGTTTTTCACCGGATGAAGTATCCAATACCTCGTAATCATTCCACCGATCTGCAATCCACATACAAAGTCCTCCGTCGCACTGTATTTTAAGCTGTCGTTTATCTGTAAATACCCGACATGTCATCATTTCTTGACGCTGTTTTTCCTATTTACTATAATGATACAAGGGCAAAAAGGTCATTTTTTTATGCTCGCATGTAAAAATATGACTTTTGTCCCCGACATCATTATAATTGGAAACGGTGCGATTGCAAGAGTGAAGAGAAAGTCGGCACCGCAGCAGAATAGGAGGAGGGAAACTATGAACAGTTCGATGATGTGGATATTGATAGCCTTCATCTTCTACCTGGGACTGATGGTAGTGATAGGGGCTGTGTATTCCAAAAAGAATAATACTGCGGAGGATTATTTTCTCGGCGGCAGATCTTTGGGAGGCTTTGTGGCGGCATTGTCTGCGCAGGCGTCCGATATGAGCGGATGGCTTCTAATGGGCCTGCCCGGCGCCATTCTGGTAACGGGACTCAGCGGGGACGGATGGATCGCCGTGGGCCTTTTGATCGGTACGATCCTAAACTGGCTTTTTGTGGCTTCAAGACTTCGCCGTTATACGATCAAGGCCGGTAATTCCGTTACTCTTCCCATGTTTTTTGAAAACCGTTTCCGGGATGAGAAGAGGATCCTTTTGACGATTTCCTCCATTATCATTGCGCTGTTTTTTACGGTATATACGGCATCCGCGCTGGCTGCCGGCGGCAAACTCTTTAAGTCGGTATTTAACTTAAAGAGTTATACATTGGCACTTACCATCGGTGCCGTGGTCATTCTTTTATATACATTTTCGTTATAATTTTGGCAGTGCCCATTGCAGCAGTGATCTTTATGGACAGAGACGGGATCACGCTGGCAAGCGGTTTGGCGGCAAACGGTATTGAGCCCGCTCGTCAGGCGGCTTTCTTAAACATATTCACGGATACCAACGCGATCTCCATCATCTCCGGTCTGGCCTGGGGATTCGGCTACTTCGGTATGCCGCACATCCTGGTCCGTTTTATGGCGGTAAAGAATGAGAAGGAGTTAAACAAATCCAAAGTGGTAGCCATTGTCTGGGTTACACTTTCCCTTATCTTTGCCTGTGTGATCGGTGTGATCGGACGCGCTTATATGAACTTTGAAGAGATCCTGACGTCCGGAACGGAAAACATCTTTATAGAGATGATCAAGAAGGTATTTATGTCGGAGATAAACGCTCCGGTCATAGCCGGTATATTCCTTTGCGGTATTCTGGCAGCTATCATGTCTACGGCAGACAGCCAGCTCTTAGTCAGCGCTTCCGCGATCGCAGAGGATATTTACAAGGGCGTGATCAAGAGAGACGCGGATGATAAAAAGGTTCTTCGGTTAAGCCGTATCGCGATCGTGGTGATCGCGATTATCGCATATGTTATCGCGCTGGATCCTGATTCCTCTATCATGGGACTGGTTTCCGATGCCTGGGCAGGTCTGGGCGCAGCCTTTGGTCCGCTTGTATTGATGAGCCTTTTCTGGAAGCGTACCAACCTTCCGGGCGCTATCGCCGGTTTGGTCAGCGGAGCGCTTACCGTTATCATCTGGGATTACATCCCCCTGGTATCAAAGACGGTGGACGGCGTGGCAAGTCATGTGACGATCTACAAGGCCACAGGTCTCTATTCCTTAAGTGTAGGCTTTGTGATCAGCCTTGTCTGCATCATCGTTGTGAGTCTTTGCACCAAGGCACCGTCGCAGGAGATCGTGGATGAATTTGAACATGTCGACGATGTAAAAGAAGCATCAAAATAACAAAATACCAAAAAGGGTCAGTTTATGCGCTTGTCACCCCAGAAAAAGATCGAGATCGTACCGGGACCGGTATGGCTTCCGATGGTGGCTCCGATCGGGAAGATCTGTACGGGACCGTTGAGGTTTTGGAAGGTTGCCTCGATCTTGGACGCCAGTTCTTTTGCCAGAGGCTCATACATGGAC
>CALDIE010000071.1 GCA_937901625.1 uncultured Lachnospiraceae bacterium | reverse complement strand
TGCAGAGCAAATTAAATCCTTAAAAGCTCTAAAATCTATGGCTAGTAAATATGGATATGATATTTCTAAGCCAGCAAAAAATGCAAAAGAAGCAATTCAATGGTTATATTTTGGATATTTAGGAGCAATAAAAGATCAAAATGGTGCTGCTATGAGTATTGGTAGAAACTCTACTTTCTTAGATGTCTACATTGAAAGAGATTTAAAAAACGGAACTTTGACAGAGGAACAAGCTCAAGAGTTAATGGATCATTTTATTATGAAATTAAGACTTGTTAAATTTGCAAGAACCCCCGAATATAATGAACTGTTCTCGGGCGACCCCACATGGGTAACGGAATCCATTGCGGGCATGGGAGTTGACGGCAGACCGTTAGTTACAAAAAATTCGTTTCGATACCTTCATACTCTTGAAAACTTGGGAACTGCACCAGAACCTAATTTAACGGTATTATGGTCAACTAAATTACCCCATAATTTTAAACAATATTGCGCACACATTTCCATTAAAACATCAGCCGTTCAATATGAAAACGATGATTTAATGCGCCCTATACACGGAGATGATTATGCGATTGCATGCTGTGTATCATCTATGAGAATTGGAAAAGATATGCAATTCTTTGGAGCACGTTGTAATCTAGCAAAAGCATTACTATACTCCATAAACGGTGGAATTGATGAAATAAAAAGAGAATTAGTAATTCCAGGATTTAAAATTATGGAAGATGAATACTTAGACTATGACAAAGTAAAAAGAACCTATTGGAAAATGTTAAAACAAATTGCACGAATCTATAGTGAAGCGATGAACATTATTCATTATATGCACGATAAATATGCATATGAAGCAGGACAAATGGCACTTCATGATACCTATGTCAATCGCCTAATGGCCTATGGAGTAGCAGGTTTCTCAGTTGCCGTAGATTCCTTGTCAGCAATCAAATATGCTAAAGTAAAACCAATCAGAAATGAACAAGGAATTGCAGTCGATTTTGAGATAGAAGGAGACTTCCCAAAATATGGAAATGATGATGATAGAGTAGATAAAATTGGAAAAGAACTATTAGAAAGATTTTATAAAGAACTTTCTTCTCATAAGTGCTATCGTGATGCAAAACCAACTCTATCAGTACTAACTATTACCTCTAATGTTGTATATGGTCAAAATACAGGAGCTACTCCAGACGGAAGAAAAGCAGGAGTACCTTTCGCACCAGGTGCCAATCCAATGCATGGAAGAGATGAAAGTGGAGCGTTTGGACCGGAGGCTGGTCGCAAAAGGCACGATCTTAAGTTATTACAGGGATACGGTAAAAATCCCTAACGGCCATGTGCAGGAGTTTGATTTTATCGGTCATCAGGGAGCGGCTGCGGTTGTTCCTGTGACAAAGGAAGGGAAACTCGTGCTGGTCAGACAGTACAGAAACGCGCTGGATCGTTTTACTCTGGAGATTCCCGCCGGAGGACTCGAAGACCCGGAGGAACCGACAATAGAAGCGGCAGCGAGAGAATTGACGGAGGAGACCGGATATGTGGCAGGCAAAATCGAATTTTTGATTTCAATTTTCCCGACGGTAGCCTATGACAATGAGAAGATCGATATCTATCTGGCAACCGACCTGACCATGAAGGAGCGACATCTGGATGAGGACGAGTACATTAACGTGGAAGAGTGGGAAGTGGAAGATCTGGAGAAATTGATCTACGAAGGGAAGATCCAGGACGGAAAAACGGTAGCGGCTGTGATGGCCTATAAAAACAGGCTGTAAATACAGGCTAAAACACTATAAGTATAACCATAAGTATAACCATAACCATAACCATAACCATAAGCATAAGGTAGAAGTCCCTTAATTGTACCCCAAAACAAAGTAGAATGATCATAGGATAATAGGAGCTTTTTGAACCGGAACACTTTGAAAATCTTTGTGATACGATACCAGGGCCTATGAGAAAGATCAAACTCAGATTAAAACGTATAGTATCGATGTTCTTAACCGTAACTATGGTTATGGGTTCTTTTCCGATGCCTGTAGGAGCAGTCGATTCGGAGCTGTCGACGATGAGCGTGAGCGCGGACGAGGTGGTGATTGAATCCGGCGGGACGGAAGATGCAAACGCCGGGTACCAAATCTCAAACGAATGCGAATACGAAACAACCACTATTGAAACAAGTACTACAGATACCGGGGTAACGGATCCTGCAGGCGAAACATCCACATCGGAATCATTTATACCGGAAATAACCGAAGATGAAAAAACAAATGTAAATACAGATACAGATACAGAACAAACAGAGACTGAAGCAGATACAAACACAGATACAAACACAGATACAAACACAGATACAAACACAGATACAAACACAGATATAAACGCAGATACAAACGCAGATACAAACACAGATACAAATGTAAATACAGAAGTGTGGATCTTCCGTGAAACAGAAAACGGTGAGATCGTTATTGAGCCGGAGAATGCAGGCGGCAACCGGGCAGCTTACGAATATGTATCAGGGTGGGACAGCGCATTGGCTGAAACACTTTCGGAGAATGGCATCGGAAATGCCGGGAATACCGGGGATAGGGAAGAAACAGATGAGTTGACTGACGAGTCAACAGAAGATACTGCGGATGAATGCCCTGTGATCGAGCATTTGATCGAGTATTCTTTCCTTACTTTCGATAAGGAAGGCATTAACCTCCTTTCGCTGCTTCCGGCTGAATCCGAAGATCTTTCCGTTATGAATCTTCGGGTAACGGATGGAGATGAAGCGGTCGTTGAAGTGACGGATCTGAGAGGGGATTACCGTATTGTTCCCGTTTGCAGATTTGATACCTTGACGGTAGTTACCGCTTTAAGTGATGAAAGCGAATATACGGTCATACTCCACGGTCCGGAAACAGAGGTCAACGAAGTGACTGAAGAATCTGAGGAATCTGAGGAATCTCAGGAGTTAACGGTGTCTGTCCTTATGCCGGAAGATCTTTCGGATACGAAAGTTACACTTTTGGATGGTGTGGATCCGCAGACCGTCGTTCGAGCGTTTGTTAAGGATATTCCGGATGTACTTAACCGCGACTCGGTTGTTCTTTCCTTTGGTCTGACGACGGAAGATGGAGAATGGGCGGATGGCGTATTTACGATGTCCGTAAAAGATCCTGCCTTTGCAACAGCAGAAGCGGAAGGTAAGAGGATATTCGTTCTCCGAAGAGATGAAGGTGGTATTCTGGAACCGTTAGACGCAGTTCGGACAGGTGAGGATACCATAGAGGTGGAGACGGTATCTTCGGCTCAGTGGATCGTTCTTATCTCCGGGCGGGAGGTCATCAAGTCCTGGTCTTTGGACCGCTACGGAATGGAACTGTACGGATATCATATCCTCAATACGAACTGTATTGAGATCGAATCCATCCCTTCTTTGGAAGACGGGGTGGAACTTCTTAGCGCTTACAGGATCACATACGGAAGCGGCATTTCTGCCGGTCTCGGTAATCTACACCAGCTTTCTGTTGGACTTACCCGCAATGACCTGGTTGATACGGATATGGAGAGTGTGTTGCTCTACAGTATTCGCGGAGGCAATCTGCACTCCGTACTTGCATCCGATCCCGGGGTTGAGGAGCGGTATTATCTGGGAGAGGCCGGTGGCTTTGCGTTGGTCAAGGACAGCGGATACCGGTATCACAAATTTGATCTTGAGAGCGTTATACTGGATGGCATGATGCCCAGGAACGCCGACGCGAATGCGGTGGATGTGCGTGATGAATACGAAGGCACCGACTTCATAAGCGGCGGAGAAGGAGCGGATGCGGACGGAGAGGTGAATGTACTGGCTGCGTATGACATCACCCTTATGGACAGCGGAAACGAGTATCAGCCGGACGCAGATCATCCGGTTCATGTGGAGATCGCCTGTGAGGAGATCGACGCATCGGCAAACTATCGTTTATTGCATATCAAAGATGACGGCACGATCGAGGAAATTGAGAACTTTACCGTGGAAGACGGTAAGGTTGTTTTTGATGCGGAAGGTTTCTCGGTGTATGTACTTACGGAGACAACCTATTTGCGCACCTATCGTTTCTTTACGCTTGATGAATACATGGATTATGTGGAATACGGTTTCTTCACCGATGGAGGAGAAGTAACCTATTCACAGACGATCAAAAACGGAGAGTCTGTGATCGTTCCCCAAAATCCGGTAAACCGTCAGGATCCTGACGCGGTCTTTAACGGCTGGTCTGAAGGTCATATAAGCTCGGGAAATGTCGTGCTCGAATCCGAACCGTATGATTTTGATAATATTCCTGTTATTGAGGAAAATGAAGTAGTGTATCTGTATGCGAAGTTCAGTTCATATGTCTATGTTATTTTTCATGATCAATACGATACCGAGAGTGATTCTTATCCTATAGCAGGTACCAGAAGAGAAGTATTGACAGGTAACTCTGCCCTGGTAGAAGTTTCGGATTTTGCCGTTACCTACGAAGGGAGTGACAATTCGATGGTTTTCGTTGGTTGGTCAGATACTCCGATCAAGGTACCCGGAAGCGCAGTGAATGAAAAAGGTGGCGCTGTGAGTCAGGTTGTTACGGATAGTGATGGCAGGATCAATGTTGCTGAAACTACGCATCTCTACCCGATTTTTGAAAAAGTGTACTGGATGACCTTTTATTCCGGACCTGCCGGCTCCGGTGCCACATATTATCCCAGTACATATTGCTTAAAGGGAAATGGACCGACAGAGTTGCCGGTGCCGACGAGGAATGATACCTCTATGTCTTTTTCCGGATGGTATGTAGGAGCAACTTTGGATGAAGGTGGTGAAGCTGTAGTTACCTCCGCCACCAGGATTACAAATGCGTCAGGGGAATTGATAAGCGATGCACCGGCAAGCGGTATTTCCGTAATATCCGGACAGATTATTTTAAGCGATGATGTGGATCTGTACGCCGGGTGGGAAAAACGTACGGATGCGGAATATACGATTATCATTCTTCGTCAAAAGGCGTCTGATGAACTCACAGATGATCAAAAGTCATATGAATATTCGGAAAGCTTTGTATGTTCTGGACCGATCACACAGACAGTGACTGTTTCAGAGGGGTATTTATCTTTAGATAATACGGACAAATATAATGAGCTGCATCCCGAAGCAAATGTGTCCGGAGCGGATAATCCTTATTCCGGATATACTTACAATGAGCATAATTCCAAGATAAGCAAAATAATTGCCGATAATAACAGCACGATACTGTATGTTGCGTATGACTGGCAGGAGCAGCCCAATTATAGCGGTAATACCTATACGCTTTCTTTTGATTCGACGGGGGGAACACCTGCTGGATCGAAAAAGCTTGCATACGGAACCAAATACGGAGCACTTCCTGCCACAACAAGGGATGGCTATGATTTTGTGGGGTGGTTCTTCGGAGAAGCTGATGATGCTACCGAGGCAAAACCTACTGATACCATGGGTATGGGTGATGTGGTTCTGTATGCCCACTGGGCATCTGCGGCAGCTGCGTAAGGATTGCATGGAAGAATACGATGTTAATTGAGAAAAGCGGCTTACCCATGGGAATAAACTA
>CALDIE010000070.1 GCA_937901625.1 uncultured Lachnospiraceae bacterium | reverse complement strand
AGAAGAACAATGAGTTACAGGATATCATCGCCATCCTGGGTATGGACGAGCTCTCCGAGGAGGATAAGCTTGTGGTCAACAGAGCCAGAAAGATGATCCGTTTTCTTTCGCAGCCGATGTTTGTTGCGGAAAAGTTCACCGGTACGCCCGGAGTATATGTTCCGCTTAAGGAAACGATCCGGGGGTTTAAGGAGATCCTTGAAGGGAAATATGACGACCTTCCGGAGGCTGCGTTCTTTAATGTAGGCACGGTCGACGACGTGATCGCCAAGGCCGGGAAGATAGCAGAGGAAAATGCATGAGTGAATTTCAGGTACATTTGTATAAGGCAGACAGTGTCTTTTATGAGGGACCCATGGAGTCCCTGATCGTTCCGTTGGAGGACGGAATGTACGGGATCATGGCTCATCATACGAATGTCTTTATGGCGATCGTTCCGGGGATTCTTAAGTACCGTATTCCCGGAAAAGGGTTTGAAGAGGCGGCGGTAAGCAGCGGGTTTTTACGAGTGCGTGATAATGATGTGATGCTGCTGGTAGAGGAGGCACTTCGGCCCGAAGAGATCGAGGCGGCAAGAGAGCGCGACCGGCTGATCAGGGATAAAGAGTTACAGCAGCAAAAGAAGAATACGAAAGAGTATGAATTGGCAGAGATGGAAGTGAAACGATCCATCCTGCATCTCGGGCGTTCCCGGGGAGGAAAATACGCCGAATGATCAAAGGGGGGACGAACGGCCGGAAAGGCTGTTGTCTCTCTTTTAGGATGGAGGAAATAAGATGGTTAAGGCAGATCTGATCACGGGCTTTTTGGGATCCGGCAAAACAACATTCATACGGCAGTATGTGAAATACCTTCTGAAAAAGGGAGAGAGAATCTGCATTCTCGAAAACGATTACGGCGCGATCAATGTGGATATGATGCTTTTAAAAGATTTGCAGAACGAAAATCTGGGTATCGAGATGGTAGCCGGTGGCTGTGATTACGATTGCCACAGGAGACGTTTTAAGACCAAGCTGATCACGATCTCCATGCTCGGATATGACAGGGTTTTGATCGAACCGTCGGGCATCTTTGATGTGGATGAATTTTTTGATATCCTTCACGAGGATCCGGTGGATGAACGCTATGAGATCGGAAATGTTATTACGATCGTTAATTCCGGAGAGGATGATTTTTCCGAAGAGGCGGATTATCTTTTGGCCAGTCAGGTTGCGCCGGCCGGCTGTGTGATCTTAAGCCATACCGATGAGGTGGAAGAAGAAAAGATAGAGACGAGTATCGAGCATATGAATAAGGCTCTTGAAAAGATCCGCTGCAACCGGCACTTTTCATTGGATAAAAACGTGATCGCGGGGAATCTTCTCGAATTAAAGGAGGAGGATTTTGCCAGGATCGAAGAGGGCGGGTACCGTGAGCCTTCTTTTGAAAAAAAGTTTTCCATGGACGAAAACGGCTTTCGCTCGCTCTTCTTTATGAATCTTCATATGGACGGGAAGGCCCTTTTGGAAAATATCGAAAAAGTGTTTAAAGATCCGGACGTGGGAAAGATCCATCGAATTAAAGGGTTTACATGCGAAGACGGTAAATGGATTGAGATCAACGCGAACGTAAACGGGATGAAGACGGAGCCGATTCCGGACGGTCAGGAGATTTTGATCGTGATCGGGGAAGGATTAAAGGAAGAAGCACTGGATCGGTATTTTCCGGCAAAGTATTCCACCACTCACGTCTTTGAAGCAAGGTGAGATAAGATATGCAGGCTTAAGAGAAAGGATTCATACAGGAAAACTCTGCAGGGCATCTTGAAAAGTTTTTGAATCGCTCATAAGTGGAACATAATACAAAGACAGAATATTGAAAAAGAAAAACATGGAAGGATAAGGAGATGTCAACAGGCGGGTTTGGAAAGAAAAGATGGTTTGTATTTTTCTGCATGATGATAGTGTTGCTTTCGACCGGATGCGGGGAAAAGGGATCCGGAGATACGAAGATGCAGGAGATTCCGATCACATATGCGACGGAGGTAACGGCGACACCTCTTGTTGAGGAGACGGTTGCACCCACCGTTGTACCCACTGCAGCGCCGACGGCAGCACCCACCGTTGTACCCACTGCAGCACCGACAGCGGAACCGACGGTTGCACCCACTGCTGTAGAGGCGATCGACCGGCAGGGGTCTTATACCACAAGAGATGATGTAGCCCTGTATCTTCATACCTACGGCGTATTACCTCCAAACTTTATCACTAAAGCGCAGGCAAGAGAACTCGGATGGAGCGGAGGATCGTTGGAACCGTACGCACCGGGATACTGCATCGGCGGCGATTACTTTGGAAACTATGAAGGACTGTTGCCGGAAGATAAGAATTATCATGAGTGCGATATCGATACACTGGGCGCTTCCGGCCGGGGAGCAAAGAGGATCATTTACTCGGACGACGGATGGATCTATTATACGGCAGACCACTATGAGAGTTTTACGGTTCTTTATGAAGGCAACTGAAAAACAAAAGCAGCAAAATACAAATGAAGCAAAATACAAATGATAAAGTGCAAAAGCACTAAAATACCGATGTATAAAAACGCTTCAGTACAATACAGTACGCAAGCAATACAGTGCGCAAGCATTACAGCGCTTAGGGAATAAAATATTTGACAGGACAGCAGAGAAAGGAACAAAGAGATGACGATCACGATCAGTATGGCGGGGATGTACAATCCCGACGATCTTTACACGGAGTTAAAAAAACATCTGGATTTTCCGGCATACTTTGGAAACAATCTGGACGCGCTTCATGATGTGTTGATGGAACAGAAGGAGGTAACAGAGATCTGTTTTTGCGATACGGCGGAAGCGGAAGTGATGATGTCAAAGTATATGAAAAACCTGCGCAGGATGTGCAAAGCCGCGCAGACGGAAAATCCGAAACTGACATTTGTATTTGAGTAACGGAAAGGGTTTGGGAGATGGTTATGAGAAAGAAGATGTATCGTTATATGGCACCGTTACTTATGAGTGCCGCAGTTGTGTTGGGAGGATGCGGAGCATCATCTGCTTCGGAGGATGACAGACCGCTTCGATCACAGCAGGAGTCTTCCCGGGAAGAGGAGACCTCCGCCACGGAGGATACGCAGGCACAGGATACGGAAGCGAAAGACGCGCAGGCGCAGGATACGGAAACGAAGGATGCGCAGGCGCAGAATGCGGATACGCAAAATCCGGAGGCTTTGGATCCGGAAAAGGAAGCAGCGGAAAATACATCGGAGACGGGTGAACAGGCTGCAAACGATCAGGAAGAAGGAAAAGAGACGGACCTCACGGTAAGCGGCATCAGTTTCGAAACGGTGGATATATACGGCAACGCGGTGACACAGGATATTCTGGCACAGGCCGACATAACGGTGGTAAACCTTTGGGCAACCTATTGCGGTCCCTGCATCAATGAAATGCCGGAGCTGGCAGAATGGTGCGAAGAAATGCCGGACAATGTGCAGATCATCGGAGTGGTATCGGATATCGGAGGAGTCTCGGATGCTTATTATATCGGGCAGGCCAGGACTATTGTGGAAAATACAGGAGCGGATGTATATCCTCATCTGATCCTGACAAGGGGAGGACTGCTGGATCTTGTGATCGACGCCTATGCGGTGCCGACTACGTATTTCCTTGACAGCAATGGTGTGGAGATTACCGAGCCTGTGGTCGGTGCCTATGTGGACGGATACAAAAAGATCGTCAATGAGTATGTAAACAGCCTTGAATAAAAGGTAACGGGGATAGAGACGGATGGACGGATCGGGAGAAGACAGGAAGGATAAGACCTTTAAGGAAGGGAAGAGTGATAAACGTATGGGGATGCGCGCCTTGAGTGGTGCGCTTCTTTTGATCCTCTCCATAGGGATGATAGCCTTCGGTGTTCTCAGAGAGGAGACAACGGAGGTTTTTCGCAAGGCAGTACAGATTTGTCTGGAATGCATCGGACTGGGGTAAATTACGGGGTTTGGGCAAAATGACGGAGAACAGTAAGATTCAGGATAAAGGAAAGATACAGGACATACGCAGAAAGTTGATACAGATCGCGGCTTTTGGCTTCACCAATTCCCGTATGTCTGATTTTGCCACCGGAAAGCTTTATACCGGAAGGTGGAAAAATTTTTGCGCACCGGGATTAAATTGCTATTCCTGTCCGGCGGCGACACTTTCCTGCCCGGTCGGAGCGCTTCAGGCGGTGAACGGGTCGATGAGATTTGATTTCAGTTTCTATGTGATCGGCATCCTGTTGGCCTTTGGTGTATTGCTCGGGCGTGCAGTATGTGCTTTTCTGTGTCCCTTCGGACTCTTTCAGGAACTCCTTTATAAGATCAAACTTCCGGGGAAGGATAAGAAGAAGCGAAAACTTCCCGCCTGGTCACGGTGGATAAAATATATCGTCTTGTTTGGAATGGTCCTGTTGGGACCGGTGGTTTTGACCAATTCCGTCGGAAGCGGTGATCCGCTTTTTTGCAAATACATCTGCCCTGCCGGAACGCTCGAAGGGGGTATCCCACTGATCCTTACGCATCCGGAGTTAAGGAAGGCTTTGGGGTGGTTGTTTTCATGGAAGATGGCGGTGTTGATCGCGGTGGTGACCGGCAGTATCTTTGTGCAGCGATTCTTCTGTAAGATCCTTTGCCCTCTCGGCGCTTTTTACGCGATCTGCAATCATTTCAGTTTTTATCACATAAGCGTCGATCAAAAAAAGTGTATTCATTGTGACCGGTGTGAAGCCGTCTGTCCGATGGATGTGGATCCGGTAAAGACTCCTTGCAGCGGTGAGTGTATCTGTTGCGGACGCTGTGCGGCACACTGCCCCGCAAGCGCCATTACCCTTGGGTACGGAAAGGCTGGAAATACGCAAAGAGAGAACGGAGCGGATGTAAAAATATCGCGGTGATTTTTTTGGAAAAATTCGGGTGTTGTCATCTGTATGGCTATGGGAAAATAGACTTGCACGAGTCAAAAAGAACCCTTGTATGGAGGATAAGATGAAGATTTGGAAAAGAGTATTGACCTCATCGATGGCTGCGGTAATGACGATCGCGTCGGTGGCGTGTTCGAACGCGACGGATAAGGGAGAGGATACCACGGGGCAGACGTCAGCTTCGCAAATAAACGTTGAGCAGTCGGCAGAGCCTGCGGCAGCGACATCCGAAAAGCCCGAGGGAGACCGCTATATCGAGTTGGCGCTCAATGTATATTATAACGATGGAGACAGCGGGTATTTCAGCAATGAATCCGGTGAATCGATCTATGTGACGGAGGAAGGGCAATATACGCTATCTTTTGACTGCTCGAAAGATCTGTCCGTGGAAGCAGCGGCTGCCGGCGTAAATTCCCTTACCAATCTTACGGCCATCTATATTCTGGATATGGGAGCGGCAGACGGAAACCAGTCTCCTCTTCAGTCCTGTAATATCATGTACGATGAAGTGATGGTGGACGGAACGACGCTTACCGTTACCCAGTCGGAACCGAAGCCGGCATTTAAGAGTTCCGGTATTTTTGATACAAACGATCCCATCAACGCCTGGGATGGATCGAGCGTTGAAGAGGTGAGTTCTACATCGGATCATGTGGCTAATTTTACCACGCTCGATCATCCGACGACCATTTCCGTAACATTTACCCTTTCGGATATGAACTGGGACGGACAGGCTGCATCGGAAGCGTCGGTTACATCCGCAAATACCTATGTTAATACGGCAGTGTTCAGTAACCTGGATTTCGAAAGCATGGATGCGCTGACGCTTACGCATTATCTCGGCAACGGTATCAATCTCGGTAATACCATGGAGGCCTGCAACCGTACGGTACTGGGACCGAATGCATCGGTTTCCACGTACGAGACCTGCTGGGGACAGCCGGTTACCACGGCAGAGATGTTTACGGCTATGAAGAATTGCGGATTTGATACGGTGCGTATTCCCGTAGCCTGGACGAATATGATGGATTATGAAAACGGTGATTATACTATCGACCCGGCGCTTTTGGACCGTGTGGAAGAGATCGTAGGCTACGCGCTGGATGCGGAGATGTTTGTCATTGTCAACGATCACTGGGACGGCGGCTGGTGGGGAATGTTCGGTTCCGCAACCCCCGAAACCGTAGATCGTGCATGGGATGTATATGAAGCTATTTGGACGCAGGTAAGCGAGCGCTTTAAGGATTATCCGGATATGCTGATCTTTGAATCGGCCAACGAGGAACTTGGAAACAGTTTAAATTCCAATACCCTTTGCCCGGATTCCGGTACCCTCTCTGAGGACGAGTGTTACGCCCTTACCCATGATATCAACCAGAAGTTTGTGGATATCGTCAGAAACAGCGGCGGAAACAACGATGATCGTTTCCTTTTGATCGCAGGTTACAATACCGATATCGATAAAACGACGGACAGCCGTTATGTGATGCCCGCGGATACGGCAGAAGGAAAACTCTTTATATCCGTTCATTACTATACGCCATGGAACTACTGCGGAGCGGAGAAGGATTCCAGATGGGGACTTGTATCCGAATATGAGACGATGAATGAACTGCTTGGTAAGATGACACGCTTTACCGATGCCGGTTACGGCGTTATCTTTGGCGAGTATGCCGCGCTGCCGATCTATGATTCCGGAAGCGGAAGTAGTTCCTTAAAACAGAATACGGTGGAGTTTACGGCGAATTTCCTGGATAATTGCGATATCTATAACTATTGTCCGATGCTCTGGTCCTGTAATGACTACTTTAACAAGACGGAATTGACGATGATCACGAAAGACATCCTGAATCTCTTTACTTCCCGTTGCTATGCGGAGGAGTCGGCAAAGGGAGATGCATATCTGCCTTCCGTAGAGGAGCATATGCAGGCGGCTATGGACGGAGCGCCCGAGATGTGGGAAGGCGTTGAAACTTATGAGCCCGGCACTCCGGTTGCATGGATCATGTGGAACGGCGGCGCAGGTACTTACAGTGTAGGTGATACCTACAATCCGGCCGATAATACCGCGGGGATCATCGCGCATGACGTAGTGGTAGACGGTGAAGGAACCTATACGGTAAGTCTGGATTTTGAAGGTGGCAACAACGGTCTTACATTTGCGGCTCTTGCGTTGGCGGACGGAGAGCTTCTCTATCCGGGTTGTATCCTGGATATCAAAGAGATCACGGTGGATGGAGAACCGTTAAAACTTTCCGCCATGGCGTACACCTCTTCCGATGACGGAAAGTGCACCAGAGTAAATCTTTACAACGCATGGGTTAATCAGATTCCGGATGATGCGAGAAACCTCGCGGGGAATCTTTCCTTCTCCTCACCGGAGATCGTAAACCCTGCCGATCTGGTGGATATCTACAACATAACGATCACTTTTGATCTGGTGATCCGCTAAAGAAATATTTCTTGCACAAACAGGCCCTACCATTTATAATTTCCTTAATAATATGCACACTTTTAGAAAATGGAGGCCTATATGAGTATTGTAGGAAAGTGGAATGTTGTAGAAGTGGCAATCGGATTCGGCGATGATATCGTCTGGAAGAAGAAGGAAGATATTTCGGAGAGTGATTTTGATAACGCTGTGGATTATCAGGATCAGCTGCAGGTGTTCAACGCCATGTATGATTTTCAGGAGGATCATATGGCGGTTGCCATGCTGAAATTAGGGGATGGGATCAGCGAGGAAGATATTCAGGCTATGGTATCGGAAGGCGCTGAAGTTAAAGACGGTTTCCTGATCATGGAAAAGAAGGAATGGAAGGAAGAGGACGGTAAGTACTTCTTAAAAGGAGAAGATACCGAGTTGGAGCCGGAAGTTGCGGAAGCGCTTGGGATCACGCCCTGGGTGGATCTTAACCTGGACGGAGATACTCTGGAGCTTATGAGTTTTCGTATGAAGAGGGCGTAAGGATCGTTATACGCCGGTAAAAGGAAAAAGAAGTGAAAGAGCTGCAACAAATACGAAAAGTTTGGTTGTGGCTCTTTTTCGTTTATGGAGAGATAAACAGTATGCGTTATATCTATCAGGATGATGTGGAATAATTTACCGGGGATCTGCCGGAGGATTATTTTTGCCGGAAGGAGTGAATAACAGCCGCTATCTTATATAGAACAGAGAAGATTTGAATGTCGGAAGATGTATTTTGGGAAGAAATTACAGTAGACAAAGAAGAGAAAAAAACGTAAGCTAGGAGAATACAGACTGGAGAATGGAAACGGAAAAAGTATGAAAAAGAGCATGAGAAAGATCAGATACAGAGTTTTGGCGCTGTGCGTGGCAGTGATTATACTTTTGGGAACATTGGTTCCAGAGATCGAGTCGCAGGCGGCTGTCACATACAATATCAGAGTAAATGTTGCGGCTAATGTTGTGACGATATATCAAAACGGAGTGGCGGTGAAAGCGATGCTTTGCTCCACCGGTCCGTCTACTCCGGTAAGCGGTACCTACGATGTTGGGACACATTATCGCTGGTGGCCGTTGTTTGATAATGTTTACGGACAGTATTGTACCCGTATCACGGGACATATCCTGTTTCACTCGGTACCGTACCTTAAGAACGGAGATCCTTCCTCGCTTGAGTATGATGAGTATGACAAGTTGGGAACATCCGCTTCTTTAGGTTGTATCCGTCTGACGGTAGCGGATGCCAAGTGGATCTATGATAATTGCTTTAAGTCAAATGCTACGGTAACTTTTTACATGGATGCGGCCAATCCCGGACCTCTCGGGGTTCCGACTACACAGAAGATCACTTCCTCCGGGATCGTGATGCGTGGATGGGATCCGACGGATCCGGATCCGAACAACCCATGGACGGGCGGAAACGGTGTGCCCGGTGCAGCGGAAGCGGCAGCACGTCAGGCGGCGGCACAGCAGACAACGACCGTGCAAGCAACTACCGCAC
>CALDIE010000069.1 GCA_937901625.1 uncultured Lachnospiraceae bacterium | reverse complement strand
TCTTTTTGGCGCCGCAGACGATTATGTCTTTTACGGAATGGGGGAGAGTGCCTCCAAAACGGACTGTTTTTACAGAGTGGATCTTAATGCGGGAACGCAGCAGGTGATGGTGGATGATGATTCCGTGCAGGACTTTATCATCTATGATGACTATATCTACTATACAGACTATACGAAACTGGTAAAGATGGATTTTGACGGAAACAGAGAGACGATCTGGGATTATTCCACGATCTGTTTTGAAATCGCGGATGACATCGTCTACGTGTTTGACGGAAATGCGTGGTATGCGATCTCCGCGATCGACGGGGAGGAATATGACTGTTTTTCCGACAACTGCCATGGCGAATATGAAGCGGATGTGGTGCAGTACTGGCATGATCATGTATTCTTTGTGGCATACATCTATGACACGGAGGAAATCGCGCTTTTCTCACAGGGCATTCAGGACGGAAAGAGGACGCAGATCGGTGAGCGGGGACTTACGGGAGATAATTACGATACCTATAACGTCCTGTATTACAACAATTATGTGTACTATACGGTACAGGGTGGCGAGGAAATCGTACGTGTGGATATCACGGACGGATCGACCGATAAGAGATATGTCAGTGATTATCCCAATATGTACTATCTTGTAGAGCTGTTTACGATCAAGGGTAATCCGGCGGCTTATGTGATCGATAACAGCGGTTACGGACATTTTATGTACGTTAACAATGATCTTTCATTGACGTTGATCGAGGATATGGAAGTAACCTACTGATCCACGCTCATGAGCGGAAAGGAGGGGTTATATGATAAGAACGGAAGAAGTAAGGATCGCATCCGGCAACAAAGTAAACCGCCTGTATCTGAAAATCTGGATTCCGGAGGGAAAGGTTCGCGCGGTTTTGCAGATATCTCACGGTATGGTCGAGCACATCGGACGATACAGGGAAATGGCGGAATATCTTGTCCAACATGGTATTCTTGTGGCCGGAAATGATCACATCGGACATGGAAAGACGGTTCGATCGGCTGCGGAATGGGGATATTTTACTCCGGCAAAATCCAAAACACCGGCACAGACAGTACTCGGAGATATAGAACGGGTACGGAAATACCTCGTGAAGCGCTATCCGTCAGTTCCGTATTTTCTTTTGGGACACAGTATGGGATCTTTTTTTGCGAGGGCTTATACAATGGAACATACGCAGGATTTGGACGGAGTGATCTTTGCGGGAACCGGGTCCTATCCGCCGATCGTTATGAAAGCCGCAAAGGCGGGATTTTCACTTGCCATGAAATTAAAAGGTGACGCTTATCGAAGCCGTTTGATGGCGGAACTGTTCTTTAAATCGAATAACCGTAAGATCAAAAATCCGGAGAACCGGGCGGCATGGCAGACAACGGATGTTCGCAGATCCAGAGAATATCTGGCGGATGAACTGTGTCAGTATGTCTTTACGCTAAACGGATATCACACGCTTTTAGACAGTATCGATCTTTGCGAGAGTGCCGAGCTGCTTAAGGCTAAGGCTAAGAAGGATGAGAACAACGGCTGTGCCGGAGTACGAGTCGTTTTCTTTTGCGGAACGGAAGATCCTGTCGGGAATTACGGAAAGGCACCCCGGGCATTGTACGGACGCTATCGCAAGATGGGGTGCGGCGATGTAAAACTTGTTTTGTTCGAAGGAGACCGGCATGAGGTCTTTAACGAGAGAAACCGCAAACGGGTATATGAACGTCTGACGAAATGCCTGGATCATTGGATTCGCGAAATAGAAGAGGGTCCGAAGACCCCGGGCGCGGAAGCGGAATTCGAAAAAACCTAAAAAAGGGGTAAAATATACCCCTTTACGGAAGTAACATACATTTCTTTACATATTTACCGCCTTCGGAATAATCATCCTCCGTCCAATCGGAAAGTTTGTCGCAGGAAGGTTTTAAGAAGGCGGAAGTCTCATCTTTATTTGAAAGATTCCAGGCTACATAGGATGTATTATGCTTCTTTGCGGCTTCCATCCACAAATCCGTCTGCTCCCTGTTGATAGCACCGGAGCCGGCTGCGTCACATACGCCGAATTCGGAGATAAAGACGCAAATGCCGGCTTCGATGGCTTTGTCCATCTTCGAACGGAGTTCATCGCGGTGGGTGTCCGCGTAGAAATGAAGGGTATAAGCGATGTTCTTATAAGGAAGAGGATCGGCAGCAGGTTTATCGACTTCCTGAGACCAGTTAGGCGTCCCCACGATGATCACTTTATCCGGATCGATCCCGCGGATCACGGGGATGATTCTGTCAGAGTAACGCTTGATGGCATCCCAGTCGGCGCCGACATTGGGTTCATTGCAGATCTCGTAAAGGACATTGTCGTACGCTTTGAGCTTCGGGCAGATGGATTTAAAGAAATGCTCTGCCATATCCGCGTGTATATTGGGATCGGAATCGAGGAGAATGTGCCAGTCCACGATCACATAGATACCAAGTTCGGCGGCGTAGCGTACACCCTTTAAGATCAAATCCTCAAGCATGGTGCGGTGGGCATCGTCTCCGTCGGCGTAGCCGTCAAAACCGTCCGCGGCACCGGAATACATTGCCAGACGAAATACGGAAATTCCCCATTCATCCGCGAACTGGCGGATGGCGTCGATATTGACATACTCGGGGTAATTGTTCAGATTGTGAGTGCTGAGACCTCTTAACTGGACGGGCTTTCCGTTTGAACCGGTTAATGATGTGCCCTCGATATGAAGCGGACCGTTGATCCCGAAAGGTGTTTTTTTGCCGTTGCGTTCCGTTGTACAGATCATATTTGTAACCCTCTTTTTTAGATTATTTTATTATTTGATCATCGTGAATGTGCCTGCTTTTGATCCGGCCGGTATACTGTACCGGTTTTTCTGTGCATAATTAACGTTAGAACATCCTAACAAAAGTTAGTTTTGACTAAATTTAAACTTGAAATACAATAACCTTTAATATTATAATATCAAACAGGTTAATTGGCAACCGTTTGAGAAAGGAAGTAATGATCATGGCGGATAATATTTTACAGATAAAAGGACTTCACGCAGGTGTGGACGGAGAGGAAATCCTGCACGGGATCGATCTGAATGTCGGACGTGGCGAAATTCACGTATTGATGGGACCGAACGGAGCGGGCAAATCCACCCTGGGCAACCTGATCATGGGGAATCCCATATATGAGAGAACGGAAGGGCAGATCATTCTGGACGGAGAAGATATCACGGATCTGCAGGCGGATGAGAGAGCCAAGAGAGGCCTGTTTATGTCCTTCCAGAATCCGCTGGAAGTTCCCGGTCTTTCGATGGAGGCTTTCTTAAGAAGCGCCATTCGTGAACGTACGGGAAAACCGGTTAAGATTTTCCAGTTTAAGAAAAAGATCGAGGAGACACTGTCAATCCTGAATATGGAAGAGAGCTATGTGGAACGTGATCTGAATGTGGGCTTTTCGGGCGGTGAGAAAAAGAAGGCGGAGATCTTCCAGCTTCTGGTTCTGGAGCCGAAGATCGCCATTCTCGACGAGACGGATTCGGGGCTTGATGTGGATGCTGTAAGAACCGTATCAAAGGGGGTCGAGCTTTTCTGTCAGAACGGAGGAACACTGATCATAATCACACACAGTACCAGGATTCTCGATGCTTTAAAGGTAGATCACACGCATGTATTGATCGACGGTAAGATCGTTAAGTCCGGAGACGCGTCTTTAGTGCAGCAGATCAATGAGGGCGGTTTTGAAGCGTTGAAGTAACGGGAGATACAGTAATGAAAAATGAATCGCAAAGATATTTTGACAGACCGATCGACATTACGGAAGATGAAAACCGGGAAATGATCAACGATGTTGAGAGAGGTCTGTATGATTTCATAGATGAAGAAAAGGATGAGGATTTCTACAAGGTGGATGAAGGTCTTACCGAAGAGATCGTATTACAGATCTCCGAAGAGAAGCATGATCCAGAATGGATGAGAGAGTTCCGTTTAAAATCCTTAAAGATATATGAGAAGATGGAGGTTCCCGATTGGGGAGCGCCGATCGACGGTCTGGATATGGAGCATATCGTTACATACGTAAAGCCAAAGACCGAGATGAAAGGAACCTGGGACGAGGTTCCGGAAGACATTAAGAATGCATTTGAAAAACTCGGAATTCCGCAGGCAGAGAGAGAGTCTCTGGCCGGTGTGGGGGCACAGTATGATTCCGAGCTGGTTTATCATAATGTCCGCAAGGATGTGGAAGAGCTGGGCGTGATCTATACGGATATGGAGAGCGCTTTAAACGGACCGTATGCGGAAATGATCCGGGAGAAGTTCATGACGCTGGTGCCTCCGACCGATCATAAGTTCGCGGCTCTTCACGGAGCGGTATGGTCCGGCGGGTCGTTCGTGTATGTTCCGCCCGGGGTAAAGGTTGACATCCCTTTACAGTCGTATTTCCGTTTGAATGCTCCGGGTGCCGGACAGTTTGAACATACGCTGATCATTGCGGATGAGGGGGCGGATGTTCACTTTATCGAGGGATGTTCCGCACCGAAGTACAATGTGGCCAATCTTCATGCCGGCGTGGTGGAGCTCTTTGTCGGAAAGAACGCTCACCTGAGGTATTCGACCATCGAAAACTGGTCCAAGAATATGTATAATCTGAATACCAAGCGTGCGATCTGTGAGGAGGGCGGTATCATTGAGTGGATCTCGGGCTCCTTTGGTTCGCATGTATCCTATCTGTATCCCACGTCCATCCTCAAAGGGGATCATTCCCATGCGGAGTTTACCGGTATCACATTTGCCGGAAAGGGACAAAACCTGGATACGGGAGCGAGAATGGTTCATATCGGTAAGGGGACTTCGTCCTTTATCGATACCAAGTCCGTATCAAAGAGCGGCGGTATCAATACTTACCGGAGCGCGGTAGAGATCCGCAAGTCGGCGGTTGATTCCAAGGCGAATATCAACTGCGGTTCCCTGATGCTGGATTCCATTTCCCGTTCGGATACGGTTCCGGCAATGGATGTTCGCACGGATCGGGCGGATGTAGGACATGAGGCTAAGATTGGCCGTATCAGTGATGAGGCCGTATTCTATATGATGAGCAGAGGGATCAGTGAGATCGAAGCAAGAGCGATGATCGTCAGCGGATTCGCAAATCCTGTCAGCAAGGAGCTTCCTTTGGAGTATGCGGCGGAGATGAACAATCTGATCAAACTCGAGATGGAGATGGGCTGATCTTACTTGGATCGCTATGAAGGAGTGGCAAGCTATGGTAATCGATAAAAAGGTGAATTATCTTCCGGTTCTGACATGGAATAAGTTGGGCTTTAATTATGCCGTTCTCAGGGAAGATGTAGAGATCAACAAGGCAGGCACGCCGGAGGAGGTCTTACCTGAAGGGGTGACGCCCGGCGCGGAACTGACGACGGAAGAACTTCAGACGTATTACAAAGAACATGATATAACGCTTACGAGAGAGGCTGTTGTCGCCGGTAAGTATGCGATGTATATGGAACAGGATTTTCCCACCGGCATGGGTGTGGCAACGGATGAGATCCTGGAGCAGACCGGGACGAAGACAAGGATATATGAAGTGGCGGAACACACCAAAGTCGATGGGACATTCCGCTTAAAGTATGTATATGAGGACGGGGATGCCGGACTTGATTCCGTCCTGATCCATGTGGGAAAATACAGCGAAGTCACGGTGGTTCAGTACTTTACCGGTAAAGAGGGAAAAGGATTTGTCGGAAGCACTACCAGGATCATTTTAGAGGAGGGAGCTAAGGCGCATCTGATCAAGGTAGAGATCCTTCCGAAGGAATTTTGCTATTACGATGACTTCGGAGCAAGGCTTATGCGGCGTTCCGATCTTGAATTTACCCGGATCGCACTGGGGGCAGGCAAAGCCTATGTCGGCGCCAATGTCGATCAGGTTGGAGCGGAATCTCATTTTTACTCCGATATGGGATATATCGGTGAGAAGGATTCCTTCCTGGATTTTAACTATGTAGATACATTCCGCGGGAAAAAGACGGAAGGTGTGATGAGATTTAACGGAGTATTGTTTGACAATGCCGTAAAGGTATCGCGCGAGACACTTGATTACAGACAGTATTGCCATGACGCGTCGGGCGATGAGCAGGAGGATATCCTGGTACTGGGACCCGATACCGTTAATAAGGCCAACCCCATGATCCTTGGCGAAGAGGAAAAGGTAAACGGCCGGCATGCGGTGACGATCGGAAAGCTCTCGCCTGAAATGCTGTTCTATATGCAGACCAGAGGAATTGACAAAAAGACGGTTGAGGAGATCATGGTACGCGCAGGGATCAACAGAGTCAGTCACAAGATCCCGGACGAGGAGATTCAAAAAGACGTTGATCTCTATATCGACGCAATCTATGGGAAACAGGATGAGTGATACCCTGAAAGGAGTTCCCGATGAAACTTGTAATGATCAGGCACGGTGAGCCGGATTATGTGCACGATTCTTTAACGCCGAAAGGTTTTTATGAAGCAGACCTTCTGGCGGAAAGAGTCGGGAAGATGAAAGTAGATGAAGTATATGTATCCCCCAGAGGAAGAGCAAGAGCGACGGCAGCCCCGTCGCTCGAAAAGCTTGGTAGGGAAGAAATAATTCTCCCCTGGTTGGAGGAGTTTGATAAGAAGGTAAAAAGACCTGATGTACAAGACCTTGCTCCGGTTCCGTGGGATTGGCTGCCGCAGGACTGGGCAGCGTATGAGCCTTTTTATGACCGCAGGAAGTGGTCTGAGCATCCGGTCTTTACGGAAGCTTCGATTAGGGAGTATTATAATAAGGTGACAGACAGTCTGGACGCCTTTTTGAAAGAGCATGGATATGAGCGGGAAGAAAATATGTATCGCGTAACGAAGTCGAATGAGGATACGATCGTATTTTTCTGTCACTTCGGCCTTACGGCATTACTTCTGGGTCATTTGATCGGTGTTTCGCCGATGGTGCTCTGGCAGGGGGCATTTGCCGCACCTTCTTCGGTGACAACGGTTGTGACAGAGGAACGAAGAGACGGTGTTGCGGCATTTCGGATCACAGCCCTCGGAGATACCGCGCATCTCTATGTGGCGGGAGAGGAACCGTCATTTTCCGGACGATTCAGGGAATGTTATTACCGGGAAGATCAGAGAAAGGACTAGAAGGGTATGGATGTAAAAGCGCTCAGAGCGGACTTTCCCATTTTACAGGATTCGTCCTGCATATATTTTGACAATGCGGCTACCAGTCAGAGACCCAAACAGGTACTGGAGAGTGTGACTCGTTTTTATGAGACCACCAACGCAAATCCGCTCAGGGGATTGTATAACTGGAGTATCGGTGCCACGCAGGCATATGAGGATGCAAGACACAGTGTTGCGGATTTTTTGAATTCAAGAAGAGATGAGGAGATCATCTTTACGAGAAATACCACGGAAGCATTAAATCTTGTGGCTTATTCTTATGGTTTAAGTCATGTCGGTGAAGGTGATGAGATCGTGGTGACCGTGATGGAGCATCATAGCAATCTGTTGCCGTGGCAGATGGTTGCCCGACAAAAAAAAGCGGTTTTAAAGTATCTGGAGTGCTCTTTGGAAGGCGGGATCACGGAAGAACAGTTGCGTGACGCGATCACCGAAAAGACGAAGATCGTAGCCATGGGACTGGTCAGTAATGTTTTGGGCGTTCGCAATCCTGTGGAAAAGGCAGCAGAGTTAGCACACGCGGTAGGAGCGATCCTCGTAGTTGACGGAGCGCAGGGCACACCGCATATGAAGGTGGATGTACAGGCGCTCGGAGCGGATTTCTATGCAGATCGGAAGAGCGTCGTGTAGGGAAAGAG